>JABIRQ010000119.1 GCA_018699755.1 Rhodospirillaceae bacterium
CCAGCCCCTCCCAATCCAGGGTCTCGGGCGCGCTGCCCCCCGCGACATGGCCGGTCACGAACGTCACCGCCGCGTTGGTGTCGCGATGGGTCAGCGGAATCCCGGCATAGGCCAGGCCGCCGACCCCCGCCGTCACGCCCGGCACGACCCGGAAGGTTATGCCGGCGCCGACCAGGGCCAGGGCTTCCTCGCCGCCGCGCCCGAAGACGAAGGGGTCGCCGCCCTTCAGGCGCAGGACCCGTTTTCCCGCGCGAGCCAGGGCGATCAGGCGCTTGGATATATCCGGCTGGCGGGGCGAGGGCTTGCCCCCCCGCTTGCCGGCATAGATGCGCTCGACCCCCTCGGGCACCAGGGCGATGACGCGGTCGTCGACCAGGGCGTCGTAGACCACGACATCGGCATTCCGCAGCGCGTGCAGAGCGTGCAGGGTCAGCAGGCCGGGATCGCCAGGGCCGGCGCCGACCAGCCAGACGCTGCCCGGTTCGAAGGCGGGAAAGGGGATCGGAGCTTCCGTCATGGCGCGGCAGCCTAGTGCATTTCGGCGCGCCGCGGAAAGGTGGCGAATCCGAGCGGTTTCGGGCGGGTCCGGCTGGCCAGCGCCGGCGGCGGAGCGCTAGAATTCCCGCCATGGGACGACGACCGGATGGGCCATTGCGCCGCGGCTGGACGACTGGCGCCTGCGCCGCCGCCGCCGCGGCCGCCGCCTTCGAGGCGCTGGCCACCGGGCGCTTTCCCGATCCCGTCACGATCCGCCTGCCGCGCGGCGAAACCCCGTCCTTCGCCCTGGCGGAGCACGCCCTGGATGCGGATTGCGCCGAGGCCGGAATCGTCAAGGATGCGGGCGACGACCCCGATGTGACCCATGGCGCCCTGGTGCGTGCGCGCGTCGCTCGGGCCGCGCCCGGTACGGGCATTCGCTTTCATGCCGGCGAAGGGGTCGGCACGGTCACCCGGCCCGGCTTGGCCCTGCCGGTGGGGGAGCCGGCGATCAATCCGGGGCCGCGCGCCCTGATCCGCGAGACCCTTCAGGCGGTTGCCGAGCGGTGCGGCCGGGGAGCGGATGCCGAGGTCACCCTGTCCATTCCCGGCGGCGAGGCCCTGGCCGAGCGCACCGCCAACGGCCGCCTGGGCATTCTCGGCGGGCTTTCGATTCTGGGCACGACGGGCATCGTCATGCCCTATTCCTGCGCCGCCTGGATCCATTCGATCCATCGCGGCATCGACGTGGCCCGTGCCGCCGGGCTCGACCATGTCGGCGCGGCGACGGGCCGCACTTCGGAAGCGGCTTTGCAGCGCCTCTATGGCCTGCCCGATCACGCGATGATCGATATGGGCGATTTCGCGGGCGCCGTTCTCAAATACCTGCGGCGCAATCCGCTGCCCCGGCTTTCGATCGCCGGCGGCTTCGGCAAGCTGTCCAAGCTGGCGGCGGGCCATCTCGACCTTCATTCCGGGCGCAGTCGGGTCGACACCGCCGGCCTGGCCGAACTCTTGGCCGATCTCGGCGCTTCGGCGGAGCTGGTCGCGGCGGCGCGCGACGCGGCTTCGGCGGGCGAGGTCCTGGAGCGCGCGGGGACGGCCGGGCGCGGCCTGGCCGAAGCGGTGGCCCGGCGGGCGCGTGAGGTCGCGCTGGCGGCCCTGTCCGGGGACATAACGGTCGAGGTGCTGGTCTTCGCGCGAAACGGCGAGCTTCTCGGCCGCGCCGGCGCCCCATGACCCGCGGTGCCGGCCGCCGGCGTCTTCTTATCCTGGGCGGCACGAGCGAGGGCCGCGCCCTGGCCGACGCGGTCGAGACGGCGTTGGGCGAGACCTATGAAGCGGTCACGGCCCTGGCCGGGGCGACACGGGCGCCCGCGCCCACCGCCGGAACCGTGCGGACCGGCGGATTCGGTGGACCCGAAGGGCTGGCCGCTTTTCTGCGCGATCGGGCGATCGATTGCCTGGTCGACGCCACCCACCCCTTCGCGGCACGCATCTCGGCCCATGCCCGGATGGCCTGCGACGCGACGGGCACGGCGCGGCTTCTCCTCCTCCGCCCGGCCTGGCCGCGCCATAGGGACGACGACTGGATAGAGGTCGCGGATATGGCGGCGGCCCGCGACGCGGTCGCGGCGCGCGGCGGGCGCGTCTTCCTGACCACGGGGGTCAAGGATCTGGCGGCATTTTCCGACCTGCCGGATTGCCGGTTCCTGGTGCGTCTGGTCGAGGCGCCGAAGAAACCCCCGCCCCTCGACAACCACGATCTGGTCGTTGCGCGCGGGCCTTTTGCGGAAGCGGACGAGATCGCCCTGATGCGCGCCCAGGGCGTCGACCTGCTGGTGAGCAAGGCAAGCGGGGGCGACTCGACCCATGCCAAGATCGCCGCCGCGCGGCGCCTCGGCATGCCGGTGGTCATGGTGCGAAGGCCGCCGGCCGAGGCGGGGCCTCGGGTCGCCACGGTCGATGCGGCGCTGGAATGGCTGACGGCGCAGGCCGCCTCGCCTTGACTCGGCTTCGGTGGACCACAGTATGGATGGTCGAGACGGAATGGAGCCGCCCGTGAAGAAATACCTGCTGGCCCTGCTTGTCGCCGTGGCGCTTTGGCCCGGGACGGCGGCGACCCAGACCGTGCTTTATCAATATCCGTTCATTCAGGCGGCGGCGGATGGCGATCTCGCCACCGTCAACAGCATGATCCGGCGCGGCGCGAAGATAAATCAGGTCCACCCGGACAAGACCACGGCCTTGCTGGAGGCGGCGAAGGCCGGCCATCAGGATGTGGTCAGGGTTCTGCTGCAACAAAAGGCCTGGACCGAGTTCAAGGATTCGTCCGGGGCCACGCCCTTGTCCTACGCGGCCGAACGCGGCCATGCCGGGGTCGTCTACGAACTGATCGAGGGTCGGGCCGATGCGGAAACCTATGACGGCCAGGGCCTGACGCCGCTTATCAAGGCGGCGCGCAACGGCCGGGTCGAGGTCATCCGCCTGCTGATCGGCGCCGGGGTCGACGTGAATCGCACCGACTATGCCGGCATTTCCGCCCTGGAATGGGCGCAGCGCAACCGCTGGAACAGCATCGTCAACGATCTCGAAACCGTGGGGGCACAGTAGCCGGACGGGAGCGTTTCAGGCGCCGCCGGGTCGGCGCGGGCGCAGAACGTGATGGTGGTCGGCGTCATAGAGCCGGCTGTCCGCGAACCCCTCCGCCGCGAGGGCGTGGCCGACCAGGATCAGCGCCGTGCGGGTGAATCCCGCCGCCTTCACCTTGTCCCGGATGTCGGCCAGGGTGCCGCGGACGATTTCTTCGTCCGGCCAGCTTACCCGATAGGTCACCGCGACCGGGCAGTCCGCGCCGTAATGGGGGCTCAATTCGCGGACCACCTTGGCTAGGTTGTTGACCGAGAGATGGATCGCCAGGGTCGCGCCCGTGGCGGCGAAAGCGGCCAAATCCTCGCCTTCGGGCATGGCCGAGGCGCGCACCGCCGTTCGGGTCAGCACGACCGACTGGCTGACCCCCGGCAGGGTCAGTTCGGTCCCCAACGCGGCGGCGGCGGCGGCAAAGGCGGGCACGCCCGGCGTGATGTCGTAGGGAATGCCCAGCCGATCGAGGCGGCGCATCTGCTCGGCGATCGCACCGTAGAGCGAGGGATCGCCCGAATGCACACGGGCGACGTCCTTGCCGGCCGCATGGGCGGCCTCCATTTCGGCGGCGATCTCGTCCAGGGTCATCGGCGCCGTATCGACGACCCGCGCGCCTGCCGGGGCCTGGGCCACGACGGCCTCGGGAACAAGCGACCCGGCGTAAAGCACGACGGGGCAGCGTTTCACCAGTTCCAGGCCGCGCACCGTGATCAGGTCGGGCGCGCCCGGTCCCGCGCCGATGAAATGGACGGTCATCCCCGGCCTGCTTTCGCGTGGCCGATTTCGGGTTCCGCCTTCGCCGCATAGCCGCGCGGGGTATAGACCCAGTCGTGTTCGCCGCGCCGGATCGCGCGCGTGGCGCTGCTGCCGACCAGGACCAGGGTCAGCATATCGACGGTTTCGGGATCGAATTCGGCGAGCGGGACGATTGCGACCGCCTCGCCCTCCCGGCCCAGATTGCGCGCGACGATCACCGGCGTGTCGGGTGGGCGCGCGCTGGCCAGGATGGCGATGGCGCGGGGCAATTGGCCGCGCCGGCGGGCCGAGGCGGGGTTGTAGAGGCAGGTCACGAAATCGCCCTGGGCCGCCGCGCGCAACCGCGTCTCGATCGCCGGCCAGGGGGTCAAAAGATCGCTGAGGGAGATGGCGCAGAAATCGTGGCCGAGGGGCGCGCCGGCCCGGGCCGCCGCCGCCTGCATGGCCGAAATGCCGGGACAGACGGCGAGCGCGATCCGGTTCCAGTCGGCGCGGTCCTCCCGTTCGAGCAGTTCGAAGACCAGGGCGGCCAGGGCGTAGATCCCGGCATCGCCCGAGGAGACCAGGGCGACGGATCGGCCTTCGGCGGCCAGATCCAGGGCGGTGCGGACCCGATCCTCCTCGGCCCCCAGGGGCGACTCGTGGCGCGCCTTGCCCGCGATCTTCTCGCCCAGCAGGTCGAGATAGAGGGCGTAACCGACGATCGAATCGGCCCCGGCGAGCGCGGCCTCTGCCTCCGGGCTGCGCCAGGCGGCAGGGCCGGGGCCGATGCCGATAACGGCCAGGCTGCCGCGCGGGCGGCCGATCGCCGCCGGGTCGATATCGCCCGGCGCGCGGGCGATGGCGCAGGTCGTACGGGCGGATTTTGTCTTGGGGCCGATCAGCGTGCCGTTCGGGCCGACCGCCGCCAGGGCTGCGCCCTCGGCGACCCCGTGGCAGCCCGTTTCGCGAAACACGACCTCCGACGGGTTGGCGAGGCGCGGCGCCTCGCGCTCCAGGTCCTCCGCGTCCATAAAGCGTACGGGTACATCCAGGGCTTCGGCCAGGGCGTGCATGGCGGCCTCATCGGCCTTGAGGTCGATGGAGGCAACGAGGGCCAGGCTCTCGCGCGCCAGGCCGGCCTCGTCAAGGGTGCGCGCGACGAGATCGGCAAGTTCTTCCGGCGCGGCGCCGCGTTCGCAGCCGACCCCCAGGGCCAGGCTCGGCGGATGGTAGAGCAGGGTGCACGCGTCGGGCGTCACGGCCCGGTCGGTCGCCAGCAGGGTCCACGCGGCGGGCGCGCGATCCGCTTCGGCGAAATCGGCGCCGGATTCGCGCAGCCAGGCTGTGTCGCCCGCCTCGACCCTCAGGGCCACGGCCTCGCCCGCCAGGAGGGCGGCGGTGACCGGTCCGGCCAGGTCCGGATTGGCCAGCCGCCAGCCCGGCGGCGGGTCGTCGAAGGCGGTGCCGAAGCGCACGTCGCTTGCCGTGGTGACGGCCGCATGGGCCCCGAGCGCCTCGGCGATGGTTTCGGCAAGCGCGTTGGCGCCGTGATGGCCACCCAGCAGGGGCACCACGGCGCTGCCGTCCTCGGCGATAGCAAGCACCGGCGGCTCGCTGGTCTTGTCGGCAAGCGACGGTGCCAGACAGCGGATCAGCACGCCCGCGGCGCAGATGCCGATGATCGGCGTGCCGGCGGAAAACAGGGCGCGCAGGTGCTCGCCCGTATCGGAGAAGG
>JABIRQ010000197.1 GCA_018699755.1 Rhodospirillaceae bacterium
CCGCGTCGGGCTTTTTTATGCGTGGAGGAGACGAACCCACAAAAAAACCGACGACTCCTGTCGCCGGTTGAATTTGCCTAGAGTGAAAAGGGGTCGGTTCCGCTTTACGAAATGCCGCCGTCTGCGAGGAGTGCGGCGACGAGTGTGCGCTGGAAGTGGAGTCGGTTTTCGGCCTCGTCCATAATCACCTTCGCGTGGGCCTCGAAGACCTCGTCGGGTCTGCCTATGGCGACCTGTTGATCGGCGGCTATGACGATAACGCCCTCTATGGTGGCGGCGGCAATGACGAGTTGCATGGCGTGCACGGCGCCGACCTGCTGTCGGGGCAGGACGGCAGGGATACGGCCTGGTACCTCTTCTCGGCCTCGGGCGTGAGCGTCAACATGATTACAGGGGCGGCGTCCGGCGGCGAGGCCGCGGGCGATACGCTTTCCGGTATCGAAGACCTTTACGGCTCCGATTTCGCCGACCTGTTGATCGGCGGCTATGACGACAATGCGCGTAAGCGTCCGGGGTGGGCCGCCTTATCGTGCATAGGGATTGGCTGCTATGGTTGAGCGGGGACGGCTTGGGCCTGTTGGGCGACCCAGTTCCAGGGCAGCAGCTCATCGATGCGATTGATCTTGTGTTCTGGGATGCGGGCGAGAACGTCGGCGAGCCAGGCTTGTGGATCGACGCTGTTGAGCTTGGCGGTCCCGATCAGGGTGTAGGCGATGGCGGCGGATTTGCCGCCGCGCGCCGAGCCCATGAAGAGGTAGTTTTTGCGGCCGAGCGCAATGGCGCGCATCGACCTCTCGGCGGTGTTGTTGTCGATTTCGAGGATGCCGTTGTCGAGATAGGGACGCAGACGCTTGAGCCGGGTGACGGCGTAGCGGATGGCGCCGGCGAGCGGCGATTTGCCCGAGATCCTGGCGAGTTGCGTCGGCAGCCAAGCCTCCAGTTCCTCGAATAGAGGGCGTGCCGCGTCTTGGCGAATGTCATGACGGCGGTCCGGCGCCTGCCCGCGCGCCTGGCGCTCGACATCGTAGAGCGTCTGGATGCGTGCCAAGGCCTGTTCCGCGATGGCCGAGCCGGTGGCGGCATGAACGTCATAGAACTTGCGCCGAACATGCGCGAGGCAGGCAACCTCGCTGATCGTGCCGTCACGATACAATGCCTCGAAGCCGGCATAGCCGTCGGCATGCATCCAGCCGCCGAAGCCCGCCAGATGCTGCTGCGGCCATTTGCCCTGGCGATCAGGCGTGAAGCGGTAGACCGCCGCCGGTTGGCCTGTACCGGCCCAGGGCCGCTCGTCACGGACATAGGCCCACAGCCGTGCTGTCTTGGTCTTGCCGTGGCCGGGTGCCTGCACGCCCACCGGCGTGTCGTCGGCGAAGATCGCCTGGCCGGCAAGAACATGGGCCGCGATTGCCTCGGCCAGCGGCTCCAGCAACGCGGTCGATTTGCCGACCCAGTCGGCTAGCGTCGAGCGATCAAGATCGACCTGCTCACGCGCGTAGATCTGGCTTTGCCGGTAGAGCGGCAGATGATCGGCATATTTCGAGACCAGCACATGCGCGAGCAAGCCCGCCCCGGGGCGGCCACGCTCGATCGGTCGTGCGGGCAGAGCTGCCTGGTGGATCGTTTCGCAACAGCGGCAGGACAGCTTCGGACGGACGATGCGGCGCACGACGAAGCGGCCCGGGATGTATTCCAGCTCCTCCGTCACGTCCTCGCCGAGCGGCCTGAGCGCCCCGCCGCAGGCCTGACAGGTCTCGTCCGGCATGATCACCTGCTCCGTCCGCGGCAGATGGCCGGGCAGAGGCTTGCGCCTGGGTCGCCTCTTCGGCGTCGCCGCCGGCGGCTCCTCCGGCCGGGTCTCGGCCGCCGCGGCGATCTCCTCGCCCTCCAGCACCAACTCAAGCTGGTCGAGCGCCTCGGCACTGGCCCCAAAGCGGTTGCGGCGCATACCCGCCAGCTGGTGTTTGAGCTTCTCGATCAGAACGTCGCGAGAGCTGATCTCGGCCTGCTGGGCAAGCACCAGCGCCTTCAGCTCATCGGCATCGTCCGGCAGAGTGGCCTGCGTATCAAGCATACCTACTCTATAGCAGAGCAAGCGCGAACAGGGAATCCTCTCTATGCCGCATCAGGCCATCTGACTAGCCCGCGCTGAGCGGCGTCCAGGTGCGCCTCGGCGCTCGCCAGTCGATGCCCTCCAACAGCATCGCAAGCTGCGCCGCCGAGAGCGATACCGTGCCAGCCTGCGCAGACGGCCAGACGAAGCGGCCCCGCTCCAGGCGCTTCGAGAACAGGCACGCGCCCTGGCCATCCCACCAGATCACCTTGATCAGATCACCACGCCGGCCGCGGAACACAAACAGATGGCCCGAATAGGGATCGCGCTGCAGGACCGTCTCAGCCAGCACCGCCAGAGAGACAAAGCCCTTGCGCATGTCCGTCACGCCCGACGCCAGCCACACCCGCGTTTGCGTCGGAACCGGGATCATGCCCCAAGACCACGCGCCAGGCGCACGATCACGTCCGCATCAAAGCTGCCGCGCAGACAAAGACGGTGCCCGTTCGCAAGCTCGATCACCACCTGGCCGTCCGCAGCCGAAGCCGTCTCGATCACGGGCTCCATCTCTGCCGATACCGTCACCGGCAGAAACGCCGGCGCATCTGCTTCCGCCGCAAACCGCGGATCACGCAGCCAGGTGAAAACCAGATTGGCGTTCACGTCATAACGCCGCGCGACCTCCGAGACCGAAACCTCAGCCAAACGAGCCTGAGCGACAATCCGACGCTTCTCCTCGTCGCTCCAAAATCGCCGCCGCTTCCCCATGCCAATCCCCGCAATAGTGTCCATCAACCATAATGGACACCATCACCCTAAGAACAGGCGGCCGACGCCGGACGCTTACCAATGCGCTCTATGGCGGCGGCGGCAATGACGAGATCCACGGCGTGCATGGTGCCGATATTCTGTCGGGCCAGGACGGCAACGATACGCTCTACGGCGGGCTGGACAACGATAACGACACCCTGTATGGCGGCTATGGCGATGACCGGCTCGAAGGCGGGGCCGGTAACGATCAGCTTTATGACGGCCCGGGGCTGGACATTCTTGAGGGCGGCGCAGGCGACGACCTGCTCTACGGCGGCATGGAGAACGACACGTTCGCGTTCTCCGGCGGCAGCGGCACACAAGGCTCGCTGTCGCGCATCTCGAGCCTCGGCCTTGATACGATCGGCGACTTCGGCGTTGGCGGGGACAGTATTGCGCTGTCCC
>JABIRQ010000347.1 GCA_018699755.1 Rhodospirillaceae bacterium
GACGAGGCCGTCGTCGAGCAGTATCCCCACGCAATAGGTCAAGCGGTATCTCCTCGGCAACCGGCGCGCAGAATCGGGCGCGGCCCGCCATGCGTCAAGCGCCCTATTGCTGCTGCGCCGCCAGCTCTTCGATCTCGATCTCGACGGTCGTCGATTCCTCGCCGCCGTCCCGCCGGACGCCGCGCACGGGGGCCGCGGCGGCACCGTCGAACCCGACCCCGATCCGCAGATAATCTTCGGTCGCAGCGCAGCCGTTGGCGGGATCGAAACCGACCCAGCCAAGATCGGGCATCCCCGCCTCGGCCCAGCCGTGGCCGCGCGCGCGATGCCCCCCACCGCGGGATGCGAGATAGCCGGTGACGTAGCGCGCGGGCAAGCCGAGATGACGGCAGGCCGCGATGAAGACATGGGCATGGTCCCGGTAAACCCCCCGCGCCCTTGGCCAGAGCTTCCGCGGCACTTGCGTGGACCTCGCTCGCCCGCTCGTCGCTGCGCACGGCCTCGGCCACCCCGAGCGCCAGTTCGTGCAGGCCGGCGACCTCGTCGCCGTCGAGCGCCGCGCGGCGCCGCTCGGCGAAGGCGCGCAGGGAATCGTCCGCCCGGGTGCGGTCCGTCGTTCGGGCATAAACGCCGGACGGGGTCCGCAAATTGTCCTCGAGGACATGGAAATCCAACTCGCCCGTCCTGACGATGTCGATCCCTGCGATATGGGCGTAGACGCCGCGGGGCACCGCGACCCCGTGCATTTCGGGGCGGTAGGCCGGGTTCTGCAGGATTTCGCTCTCGGGCACGATGTCGGCCCGGCAGATCTCGCGCCCGTGATAGATGTCGTCGAGGAAGAGATTGAGAGCGCGCACGCGCTGGATGCAGCCGGCCTCGATGCGGGCCCATTCCGCCCCGGTGAAGATGCGCGGCAGGACATCGAAGGGAATCAGCCGCTCGGTGCCGCCGTCGTCGCCATAGACGAGAAAGGTGATTCCGATTCGGCGGAACAGGGCCTCCGCCTCTTGGCGGCGCTGTTCGAGGAGGTCCAGGGGCAAACCTTCAAGCCAGCGGGCGATCTGGGCATAAGCGGACCGCGTTCCGCTCCCCGGATTCATCTCATCGAACGGCTTTTCAGCGATCTTGGCGTCCCCTTTTCGGATGTGGAATCGGCAAACCGTGACGGCTTTACCTTAAACACGGCCGCACGGCCCGGCTACCAGACGAAGGCCGGGATCGCCGCCACGGGCCGCTCACCGCCGCGCTGGCAGAGTGCCGCCAGGGCCGCCGGGTCGGGCCGCTCGCCATGGGCGATGCCCAGTTCCTCGCCATGGATGCCGCCGGGCAGCAGGACGGCGTCGATACCGGCGGCGCGGGCACCGGCGAGGTCCGTGCGCAGGGCGTCGCCGCAGGCCACGATGCGCGCGCGATCCGCGATCCCCATCATGGCAAGGCAGGTGCGGTAGACCGGGGCATGGGGCTTACCGTGGTAGAAGACCGCGCCGCCCAGCGCCTCGTAGCGCCGGGCGAGGGAGCCAGCACAGACGACCAGGGCCGTGCCGCGCACGACCACGAGATCGGGATTGGCGCAGACCATGGCGGCGCCGGCCCGCGCGCCGTCGGCCAGCGCGGCCTCGTAATCCGCGACCGTTTCATGGTCCATGTCGACGCCGGTGTTGAGCAGGAAATCGGCCTCGCCGGCCGAAGCGACCTCCTCGATATCGAGCCCTTCGAGCATGCCGCGATCGCGCGCCGGCCCGATGTGGTAGCAGCGTCGGCCGAGCGCGGCGTGCCAGGGGTTGCTGCGCTCCTTCAGCGCGCGCCAGGCATCCTCGCCCGAGGACAGCACGTCGTCATAGGCCGAGCGGGGGATGCCCATTCGCTCCATCGCCCGGATCACCGAAGCGGCGCGGCGCGGCGCGTTGGACAGCAGGATCGTGCGCTTGCCCGCTTCCTTCAGCCGTTCGAGCGCGTCGACGACGCCGGGATAGGGCTCGATCCCATTATGGATCACCCCCCAGAGGTCGAGGACGAAACCGTCATACCGCTCGGCCAACGCGCGGACCCCGTCGAGGATCGGGATCGGGGGCGGCGGGGCGGCGGGGTTTTCGGAGGCGGGCGGCATGGCGGCGCCCTTGTGCCATGGCGGAGCGCCGAAGGCAAAGCCGATCGGGGCTATCTCTTCGTCTAGGGCTCGCGGCCCAGGCGCGGTTCGCCGAAGAGATAGCCCTGGCCGTATTCGATCTCGAAATCGAGCAGCTCGATCAGGTCCGGCTCGCTTTCCACCTTGTCGACGATCAGGGCGATGTTGTGGGCTTCCAGCCGCATCTTGAGGGCGCGCGGGTTGAGGCCGCCCCGGTGCAGGGCGTCGATCATCGCGGCGGCGCCGATCTTGACGAAGCCGATATTGCGCGCCGCCAGATC
>JABIRQ010000137.1 GCA_018699755.1 Rhodospirillaceae bacterium
CTGCTCTGCGGCGCGACGATCGTCCTGCCCGCGGGCATCACCGGGCCGGAGATCGCCGCGGCCTTGGCCGAGGGGCGGGCCACGGCCATGGTGGGCGTGCCGCGTCTCTACCGTGCCCTGGTCGAGGGCATCCAGGGCCGCGCTGCGACCGGCGGCGCCGTCTCCCGCCGCGCCTTCCCGGGTTTGCTCCGGCTGTCCGCAACGCTGCGCCGGCGCTTCGGCATCCGCGCGGGCCGCCGCCTGTTCGCCTCGGTCCACAAGCGCCTGGCGCCCGATCTCGTCACCCTGGCCTGCGGCGGCGCCGCGCTGGACCCCCAGATCGAGGAGGCTCTCGAGGATTTGGGCTGGGAAGTGATCAACGGCTACGGCCTGGTCGAGACCAGCTCGATCGCGACCTACAATCCGCGCGGCGCGGGGCGCATCGGCAGCGTCGGCAAGCCGGTGCCGGGGGTCGAGGTCCGTATCGCCGAGCTGGACGAGGCCGGGCGGGGCGAAATTCAGATCAAAGGCCCCACCGTGTTCGCCGGCTACCGCGACAATCCGGAGGCCAATCGCGACAGCTTTACGGCGGATGGCTGGTTCCGCTCGGGCGATCTGGGTTGTCTCGACGGCGAAGGGTACGTGTACGTGACCGGGCGGCTGAAGGAATTGATCGTCATGCCGGGGGGCAAAAACATCACCCCGGACTTGGTCGAAAAGCACTATGCCCAAAGCCCTTGTGTCGCGGAATGCGCGGTGCTGGAGCTGGACGGCGCCCTGGTCGCCCTGGTCGTGCCGGATATGGCGGCATTGCAACAATCAAATTCCAGCCGCCATGACGAGGTCATCCGGGTCGAACTGGCGCGGCTGTCCCAGGGCCTGCCGTCCTGGCAGCGCATCTCCGGCTTTGCGATCACGCGCGAGACCTTGCCCAAGACGCGCCTGGGCAAATACCGCCGCTTCGAACTGGCGGAGATATACCGGCGGGCGAAACGCGGCGAGGACGCTCCCGACGCGGCAGCGCCGAGCGCCGAGGATCGGGCCTTGGTGGAGAGCCCCGAGATCGCGCCGCTCTGGGATTTTCTCCAGACGCGGTTTCCGGAACGCCGCTTGACCCTGGACACCGCTCCCCAGCTCGACCTGGGCATCGATTCCCTCGGCTGGGTCAATCTCAGCGCCGAGATGGAGGAGCGGCTGGGCCTCGGTCTGGACGAAGAGGCGATCGCCCGTGTCATGACCCTGCGCGACATGATCGCGGAATACCGCGCGGCCCGGCGCGATGGCACGGGGTCTTCCGGCGGCCATGGCGGCGCGCTCGTTTTGCGTGACGAGCAGGGCCGCTGGATCCGGCCCAAGGGGCTGTTCCACCGCCTGGCGGCCCGCATGGTCTATGGGCTGAACCGCCTGCTCATGCGCGGCTATTTCACCCTCGAGACGGAGGGGGCGGAGAATCTGCCGATAGACGGCCAGGTCGTTGTCGGGGCCAACCATGTCAGCGACCTCGATGCCTTCCTGATCGGCGCGACCCTGCCGTGGAAGCGTATGAAGAGCGTGTGGTGGGGTGGTGAGATCACGCGCCTGTTCCACACTCCGATCCACCGCTTCCTGTCGCGCTCGGCCGGCATATTTCCGGTCAACGACCGGGCCGGGGGGCAGGCGGTGGCGGCGGCGCGCGCCCTGCTCGGCCGCGGCGAAAGCATCTTCTGGTTCCCGGAGAGCTGGCGCTCCCCCGACGGGCGGCTCCAGCGCTTCCTGCCCGGCATCGGCATGATGCTGGAGAGCTATGACGGCCCGGTCGTGCCGGCCTTCATCGAGGGCGCCTTCGAGGCCATGCCGCGCGACCGCCATGTGCCGCGCCGGGCGCGTATCGTGATCCGCTTCGGGCCGGCGCGGACGACGGCGCAGTTGGCCGAGGCCGGCAAGGGCGAGACGGAGGCCGAGCGTATCGCCTCAGGTTTGGGCGCGGCCGTGGCCGAATTGGCGCCGGAAGCCTTGCGCGGCGATAGGGCCGGCGCGACTGAATGATCCTCCGGCTCTTGCCAGATAGGCCCTGACGCCCAATTCTTGCGCCATGGCTTGGTCCGATTCCGAGCGTCGCGTGGTTGCGGTTCTCGGTCCCACCAACACTGGCAAGACCCATCTGGCGGTCGAACGCATGCTCGGCCATGCCACCGGCATGATCGGCTTTCCGCTGCGCCTTCTGGCGCGCGAGAACTACGACCGGGTGGTGCGCTTGAAGGGGCGCGGCCAGGTCGCCCTGATCACGGGGGAAGAGCGCATCCTGCCCGCGCGGCCGCGCTGGTACGTTTGCACCGTCGAATCCATGCCGATGGACCGCGAGGTCGATTTCCTGGCGGTCGACGAGGTGCAGATGGCGGCGGATGCGGATCGCGGCCATGTCTTCACCGACCGCCTGCTGCATGCGCGCGGCCGCGAGGAGACGATGTTCCTGGGGGCCGAGACGATCCGCCCCCTGCTGCGCCGCCTGGTGCCGGAGGCGGCGGTCGAATCCCGGCCGCGCTTCTCCAAGCTGACCTATGCCGGGCCGCGTAAGCTTCCCCGCCTGCCCCGGCGCAGCGCCGTGGTCGCCTTCTCGGCCGCCGAGGTCTACGAGATCGCCGAACTGATGCGCCGCCAGCGCGGCGGTGCGGCGGTCGTCCTCGGCGCGTTGAGCCCGCGCGCCCGCAACGCCCAGGTCGGCATGTACCAGGCGGGCGAGGTCGATCATCTGGTCGCGACGGATGCGATCGGCATGGGCCTCAACATGGACATCCACCATGTCGCCTTCGCCCGGCTGAACAAGTTCGACGGGCGCGTCATGCGCCGCTTGAGCGCGAGCGAACTGGGCCAGATCGCGGGCCGGGCCGGGCGCTATATGCGCGACGGCACCTTCGGCACGACCGACGCGGTCGGCGCGCTCGATCCGGACCTGGTCGAGGCCATCGAGGGCCATCGGTTCGAGCCTCTGCGCCGGCTTGCTTGGCGCAATGCCGATCTGGACTTCGCC
>JABIRQ010000217.1 GCA_018699755.1 Rhodospirillaceae bacterium
GGCCCCTCCCTCTCCCCATGGGAGAGGGATTCGACGGGCGGCGCGCCTTTCATGGGGACACGCCATGCCCTATATCAGCGGGACCCGCCCGTGTTGCCTCAACGAACGGAAAATCCGATGAACCGAGACCTCGACCTTCTCGAAGACCTGGTCGGCCGCGCCAAGCGCGCCGGGGCCGACGCCGCCGACGCGGTGCTGATCGAGGGAGTCCATATCGCCCACCACCACCGCCTGGGGGTGGTCGAGAAGCTGGAACGCTCGGAGCATCGCGAGATCGGGCTGCGCGCTTTCGTCGGCAAGCAGGTCGCCGCCGTGTCCTCGACCGACGAGGCGAGTGGAGCGTTGGACGAACTGGTCGCGCGCGCAGTGGCGATGGCCCGGTCCGTGCCCGAGGATTCCCTCGCAGGCCTAGCCGAGCCCGGCTGGCTGGCGGGACAGGCCCCGGACCTGGATATCGACGACAACGACGAGCCCTCGCCGGAGGTGCTCGCCACGCGCGCCGGGGCGGCCGAAGACGCCGCCCGCGCCGTTGCCGGCGTCACCAATTCGGACGGGGCGGAAGCGGAATGGGGCCGCTGGCGGGTCGGCATCGCGGCCAGCAACGGCTTCGCCGGCGCCTATGGCCGCACCCAATCCTCGATTTCCGCGGCGGTCCTGGCGGGCGAGGGCCTGGGCATGGAGCGCGACTACGCCGCCAGCAGCCAGGTCCATGTCGAGGACCTGGAAGACGCGACCGAGATCGGCCGCCGAGCGGGCGAACGAGCGGTGCGGCGCCTGAACCCGCGCCGGATGCCGAACGCGCGGGTGCCGGTGATCTTCGATCGCAGGATCGCGAACAGCCTTCTGCGCAACCTGACCGAGGCGATCAACGGCGCCTCGATCGCGCGCGGGGTCAGCTTCCTCAAGGACAAGATGGGCGAGGCCGTCTTCGCGCCCGGCATCACCATCCGCGACGATCCGCACAAGCCGCGCGGCCTCTATTCGAAGCCCTTCGACGGCGAAGGGGTGGGCTGCGCGCCGCGCGCCGTGATCAAGGACGGCCGCCTGACGACCTGGCTGCTCGACTGCCGGTCGGCCCGGCAGCTCGGCCTGGAAAGCACCGGCCACGCCATGCGCGGCGCGAACACGCCGCCCGCGCCGGGGCCGACGAATTTCTGGCTGGAGAAGGGAACCGTCACCCCCGAGGCCATGATCGCCGAGATCGAGTCGGGCCTGCTGATCAACGAGCTGATCGGTTTCGGCATCAACGCCTCGACCGGCGACTACAGCCGCGGGGCGTCGGGCTTCTGGATCGAGAAGGGCGAGATCGCCTATCCGGTCAGCGAGATCACCGTGGCGGGCAACCTCAAGGACATGTTCGCCTGCCTGGTCCCCGCGGACGACCTGAAATTCCGCACCGGCGTCGATTCGCCCACCGTGCGCATCGACGGCATGACCGTGGCCGGCGGGGGATAGGGCGCACCTCGGACGCGGTGTCACCCCCACCTCACCCCAGGGTCGGAACAGAAACGGGACGCGACCGTTCGATTTAGCGGATAGTTAACGGATACGGCATGGCTCGCCCCATGGGAAATCGCCGCTAACCGCTTGGCTCCCTTGGCCTCCGCCCGGCTTTTCCGAGCGGGCACGACATTGGCCCTGTCCGGGCGGCGTGTTATGGTCCGCCATCATATCGGCTGGCAGCGACCGACGCCTTGGCCTCATCCCGATCCAAATCCATCCGCCTGGACGACAACACGCTCGGCCTCGTCCGCCGGCTCCTGCAGAATCACGTCCGGCCCCATTACTGGCGCATCGGGGTGGCGCTGGTCTGCATGGCGATCGCCGCGGCCTCCACCGCCGCCCTCGCCAAGCTGATGGAGCCGGTGCTCGACGACGTCTTCTTCAACCGCGACCAGGATCGGCTGATCGCGATCGGCGCCATGGTGCTGGGCGTCTTCCTGGCCAAGGGGATGGGCACCTTCGGCCAATCGGTGCTGATGAACTTCGTCGGCTTCAAGATCATCGCCGACTTCCAGGAGCGCATGTTCGCCCATCTGATGCGCGCCGATCTGGCCTTCTTTCACGCCAACAGCGCGGGCGGCCTGGTCTCGCGCTTCATCAACGACGTCCAGGTGCTGCGCAAGGCGGTCTCCGACACCCTGACCGGTATCGGCAAGGACACCCTGACCCTGGCCTTCCTGATCGCCGTGATGTTCTACCAGGACTGGGCGCTCGCCCTGGTCGCCTTCTTCGCCTTTCCCACGGCCGTCCTGCCGATCGTCAAGATCGGCCGGCGCATGCGCCGGGTCTCGGCCACGACCCAGGACGAGATCGGCGGGCTTTCGACCCTGCTGGACGAAGCCTTCCAGGGGGTGCGCCACGTCAAGGCCTACGGCATGGAGGAATACGAGAAGCGCCGCGCCAATGCCGCGATCCAGAGCATCTTCCGCCTGCTGTTCAAGGCGACGACGACCCGCGCCCTGACCCATCCGATCATGGAGACCCTGGGCGGCATCGCCATCGTCGCGGTGATCTATTATGGCGGCAGCCAGGTGATCGCGGGCGAGAAAACGCCGGGCACCTTCTTTTCCTTCATGACCGCGCTGCTGCTGGCCTATGAGCCGATGAAGAAGCTGGCCAACCTGAACGCCAACCTGCAGGAGGGCCTGGCCGCCGCCCAGCGCATCTTCACCCTAATCGACGTCGAGCCCGGAATCGTCTCGCGCCCCGGCGCCCCGCGCCTGGCGGTGGCGGGCGGCGAGGTCCGTTTCGAGGCGGTCGATTTCGGCTACGCGCCGGATCAGCCCGCCCTCGAATCCGTCGACCTGCTGGTGCCCGCCGGCAAGACGGTCGCCCTGGTCGGCCCTTCGGGCGCGGGCAAGTCCACCATCCTCAACCTGATCCCGCGCTTCTACGACATCGAGGGCGGCGCGGTGCGCATCGACGGCCAGGACGTGCGGGAGGTCAATATCGCCTCCCTGCGCGCCGCCATCGGCCTGGTCAGCCAGGAAATCGCCCTGTTCGACGACACCGTGCGCGCCAATATCGCCTATGGCCGGCCCGAGGCGAGCGAGGCGGAGATCGTGGCGGCCGCCGAACAGGCGGGCGCGGACGGTTTCATCACCGGACTCCCGTCCGGCTACGACACCCATGTTGGCGGAAGGGGGGTCAAGCTGTCGGGCGGCCAGCGCC
>JABIRQ010000112.1 GCA_018699755.1 Rhodospirillaceae bacterium
AAGCCGAAGGGCTCGATCATGGCCAGATGCATCGGCGTATTGACGATCTTGTCCAGGCTGCCGTTGATCGCGGCCAGGAGATCCTCGTCCCCCTTGCGCACGGCCAGGCCGGCATAGGCGATCGCCTCCTTGCCCTCGAAGGTCGGGTGCACGAAGGGGTCGGCCAGCACGACGTCGTCTTCGCCGGTCTCGGCCAGCATCGCCTGGGCCACCGTCGCCGGCGCGCCGACGGCGTGGGCCCGCCCGCTGCGCAGGGCGGCGAGGGCGGTGGGGTAGTTCGGCACGAGCAGGATCCGGTCGGACGGGATGCCCGAAGCTTCCGAATACTTGGACTGCATGCCGCCCGTCGCCGCGGCCATGATCGCCGCCGGGTTGTCGCGCACGTCCTCATAGCTGTGGATGTTCATCGGGTTGCCTTTGAGGACCACGATGGCCTCGCCGTAGCGGGCCGTGGGCCGGGTGAAGCCGACCTGCTCGCAACGCTTCGGGTTGATGTAGAGGCCGGCGGCGATGATGTCGAAACGGCCGGCGATCAGGCCCGGGATCAGCGCCCCGAACTCGTCGGTGATGAAGGCTTCCATCTCGATGCCGCCCATGTCGTCGAGCACGGCGCGCAGCACTTCCGGCGATTCGCCGGTGATCTTGCCGTCCTCGGTGACGTAGCCTGCGGGCACCTCGTTGAAGATGCCGATCTTGATCGTGCCCTCGCGCTTGATCTTCTCGAGGGTGGTTTCCGCGCTCGCGGCCGATGCGAACGCCATCGCGGCGACCGCCGCCGCGGCGGCCAGGCCGATCAGCCTGCTGCCGATCGATCTGCCCAACGAATTCCTCACAAGTGTCATGACTTGCCTCCTCCTCTATTGATGGGACCGGTCGTTCATCCGGCGGCGATGTTCTTGGCCTTGTTGGGGGTCCGAATGCCTGCGGTTCCGTATCGCTCCTCCGCAGCCGGGCCGCGCCCGGCGGTGAGCACGGAAGTGTCCCATCTGCTGCCGGACTTCGCAATCCGCTTGGACGCGGCGCGTCTGGCCGTTTCCCGAGGGGACAATTGTAATTTGAGCAATAGTGCGATATTCTCAACTATCAGTTTATTTCCGAATAGATCGATATTGGGTCGAGGGTCCCGGCTCGCCGAGCCGCCCGGACCGACCTCGACGAATTCCGGCGCGCCCTGACGCGCGCCCCGAATATTGGAGAATGCGATGAGTACCTCGGACGAAAAAGCCGCCGAAAAAGCCAAAGACGATAAACAGCGTGCCGCCGACAAACGCCAGCGTCTGGCGGACAAGGCCAAGAGCCTGAAGGACATTCTTTGGGCCAGCGCGATCGCGAGCGTGGTCACGATCGTCATCTTCACCTCTACCGGCTGGTTGACCACCCAGAAGGTGGTGGAGGACGCGCGCGAGGACGGCCAGACCGAACTCATGGCCTTGCGGGCCAGCATTTGCCTGGTGAAATTCGAACAGCGGGACGATGCGGCGGCCAAGCGGGCGGAATTCGAGGCGCTCCCCTGGTCCGATAAAGAGACCGTGGCCGAGAAATTCGTCGCCGCGGAAGGCTTGGCGACCATGCGGGGCCAGGACAACCCGGCGGAGGGCGCCGTCGCGAAATGCGCCAATGCAATCCTGCGCTCCTGACCGATCTCTTGAACGATGCGGGCCGGCGGCGCCGGCCCGCGTCACGTTTGGATGGAGCGAAGGTAGTTGCGAAACAGCCAAACGACCCAGACTATTTTCATCACCTCGAAAGCGAGCATCCCCGCCGCCGCGCCGATCGGTCCCACCAACAAGACCGCAACGGCGAACGCGGCGAGGCCGCCGACCGTGAAGGCGCCGAACCGGTAGGCCATGGGCGCGAGGTTGGGGGTGAGGGACAAACTGAACCCCATCAAGAGCGCTATGGGCGCGAGCGCCATCGCCGGCACCAGTAGCCAGAGCAAGGGCGCTGCAGCCGCGAACCCTGGGCCGAAGAGGCCGAGAGCCCAGGGACCGACGGCCAGGATCGCGATCGCCAAGGGAATCGTCGGCCATAGGATCAGTCGAAGACACTGCATGATCAGGGCGAGAAGGTCGTCTCGACGGCGAACGGCGAGCGCGATCTCGCGCGCCGAAGCGGCCATCACCGCCTGGGCCGGCAACGCCACGATGCCGGCCAGGACGATGGCGGCATGGAATCGGCCGGCCGCGGCCTCGTCCGCCATCAAGCGGACCAGAACCACGCTGCCGGCGACGATGGCCAGGCGCCCGCCGTCCAGGATCAGCAATGGCGGCGCGCTGCCGGCCCAGGCCTTGATGTCGTAGTCGGGCGGGTGGTTGGCGGCGGGGCCGCCCTCGGCCTTCAGCAGTCCCCACGACTGGATGACGAGGGCGACGACGACACCGGCCGCGATCGCCAGGATGCCGGTTTCGGCGTCCATCGACCAGCCCAGGGATACGATCAGGAACCCCGCCGCCAGCGCCACCGAATTGAGGACAGGCCCCTGAGGTGCCGACGACAGCAGCACGCGGCCGACCCCGCGCAGGGTGCCGCCGAGGAGAAGCGAGGTGGCGAGCAGGGCGGCCAGCCACCAGCTATGGCGAAGGGCCGCGTGGGACTGGCTGCCTTCGATCAGGGGAAGCACCAGGAGGAAGCCGGCGACGCCGAGCGCCAAGCCGCCTAGGAGCGACGCCGAGCCCCACA
>JABIRQ010000117.1 GCA_018699755.1 Rhodospirillaceae bacterium
CCGGCCTCCGGCGGGGCCGCGCGGATCAAGCTGGCCGGCACGGTGATCGGCAAGCAGGAGCGGACCAGTGCGCGCGGCAACCGCTTCGCTTTCATCCAGCTTTCCGACGCCACCGGCGTGTTCGAGATCGTGATGTTCGCCGAGGTTTTGGCCCAGTCGCGCGAGTTGCTCGAATCCGGTGCACCCCTGCTGATTCAGGGCGAGGCGCGGCTGGACGACGACACGGTCAAGATCATGGCCCAGAAGGTTTCGCCCCTGGACGAGGCGGCCGCGACGACGGATACCGGCCTGCGCGTCTGGCTTGCCGCTGCCGAACCGGCGCGCAGCCTGTCCAGCGTCCTGGCGCGAGAGCGCAAGGGCAGGGGCAATGTCGTGGTCGTGGTGCCCGTCGAGGGTGGGCGGGAAGCGGAGATCATGCTGCCCGGCCGCTTCACCGTGGCCCCGCCGACCCGCGCCGCCATCAAGGCGATCCCTGGCGTGATCGACGTGCGGGAGATTTAGCGGGCTTTCTACGAAAGAGCATCGAGCCAATCATCCTTCGAGATGGCCCTGCGGGCCTCCTCAGGATGAGGCCAATGTATTGCTTCTCCTCACCCTATGGATGGTCTGTCGAAACCGTCATTCATTCCGCGCGGCAGATCCACCTCGAACCCCGCACGGGCCTTCGATACTGTCCGGATCATGGCCGATGCGCGCGGCAATGCGGAACCATGATGGTTGCGATCGGTAGGCCCGAGGCCCGCGGGACCGGGTGTTTGAAGGGTTGCAGGGGCCTTTCGTCTTGAAATTGCCGCCTTGGGGCGGTATCACCACGCCGCGCATAGGCGCAAATCCACACGCGGGCATGCGGTGGGCCTGGAGAAATCGGGTCCTTCGCTCCGGTGTCCGTCGGCAAGAGACCGGCGGACGACACGCTCGCGGAGGCTGAACCGGAAAAGGAAACGAACCATGGCGATGCCAACATTCTCCATGCGTCAGCTCTTGGAAGCTGGCGTGCATTTCGGCCACGTGACCAGGCGCTGGAACCCGCGCATGGAGCCGTACATCTTCGGTGTGCGGAACAATATCCATATTATCGACCTGCAGCAGACCGTGCCCATGCTGCATGGGGCCCTGCAGTCCCTGCGCGCCATCGCGGCGGGCGGCGGGCGCGTGCTCTTCGTCGGCACCAAGCGCCAGGCTTCGAGCATCGTGGCCGAGGCGGCTGGGCGCTGCGGCCAGTATTACGTGAACCACCGCTGGCTCGGCGGCATGCTGACCAATTGGAAAACCGTTTCCAATTCGATCCGCCGCCTGCGCCAGGTCGAGGAGCAGCTCGAATCGGACGAGGCGACGGCCCTTCTGACCAAGAAGGAACTGTTGGGTCTGACCCGCGAGAAGGAACGCCTCGATCGCGCCCTGGGCGGGATCAAGGAGATGGGCGGCCTGCCCGATATCCTTTTCGTGGTCGACACGAACAAGGAAGACATTGCCGTCGCCGAGGCGCGCAAGCTGGGCATTCCGATCATTGCGGTGATCGACAGCAATTCGAACCCGGAGGGAATCACCTATCCGATTCCGGGCAATGACGATTCCCTGCGCGCCATCAATCTCTACTGCGACCTGGCGGTCGAGGCCGTCTTGGACGGTCTGCAGGAGGAGATGCGAGTGGCTGGCGTCGATGTCGGCGCCGTGGCGGAAGCGCCCGCCGAGCCGGTGGCCGCGGCCGCGCCGCCCGCCGGGGGTGGCGAGGCCGCACCGGTCGATGCGCCGGAAGCCCTGGTCGCGGCGGCCGCCGCGACGGAACAGCCTGCCGAGGCTGCGCCTGCCGCGGCCGCACCTCCAGAGACGCCCGCGTCGGAACCGCCCGAGGCCGCGCCTGCGGAAACGCCCGCGGATGCGCCCAAGGCCGATGTGCCGGCGGCGGGTGCGTAGGATTATCTGCGATATTATCGTAGGTTACGCGGAATTATTGATAGAGGACTTTAGGAATGGCTGAGATCACGGCTGGGCTCGTGAAGCAGCTCCGGGACAAGACCGGGGCCGGCATGATGGACTGCAAGAAGGCCCTCACGGAAACCGCGGGCGAAGTGGAAGAGGCCGTCATCTGGCTGCGCAAGAAGGGCCTGGCGGCGGCGGCCAAGAAGGCCGGGCGGGTGGCCGCCGAGGGCCTCGTCGCGATGCGGGTCGAGGGCAATGCGGGCGCGCTGGTCGAGGTCAATGCGGAGACCGACTTCGTGGCGCGCAACGAGGCGTTTCAGGGTTTTGCGGCCGAGGCGGCCGGTATCGCCCTGACGACCGGCGGCGAGGTCGAGGCCCTGAAGGCGGCCGAATATCCAGGCGCCGGCCATAGCGTCGAGGACGAATTGACCGCCCTGATCGCGCGAATCGGCGAGAACATGGTGCTGCGACGCTCGACCGGCCTGTCCGTGGGAACGGGCGTGGTCTGCGGCTATATGCACAATCAGACCGTGCCGGGCCTGGGCAAGATCGGCGTGCTCGTCGGTCTCGAGTCCTCGCTGCCGGGCGATGCGTTGAACGAAATCGGCAAACAGCTTGCCATGCATGTAGCGGCGGCGGCGCCCCAGGCGCTGCGTGTCGAGGACGTCGATCCCTCGGCCGTGGACAACGAGCGGGCGATCCTGGCCGATCAGGCGCGCGCTTCGGGCAAGCCGGAAGAGATCATCGACAAGATGGTCGAGGGCCGGTTGCGCAAATATTACGAAGAGGTCGTCCTGCTCGAGCAGGTCTGGGTTCTCGACGGCAAGACCAAGGTGTCCAAGGCGGTCGAGGACGTGGCGAAGGCCGCAGGCGGCACGGCTGCCGTCACCGGCTTCCGGCGCTTCGCCCTGGGCGAGGGGATCGAGCGCGAGGAAAGCGATTTCGCGGCCGAGGTCGCGGCGCAGCTCGACAACTAGGCGACGGGGCACACAAGAGGCGATTGGGAAGGAGCCGAGACCGATGGACCCAGCCCCGCGCTATCGCCGTGTGCTGTTGAAACTGTCGGGCGAGGCGCTCATGGGCGCGCAGTCCTACGGGATTGAGCCCGATACGATCGGACGCATCGCCAAGGAAGTCGCGGAGGTTCGCGCTTCCGGGGTCGAGGTCTGCCTCGTCGTCGGCGGCGGCAATATCTTTCGCGGCGTCGCCGGCGCCGCGGCGGGGATCGAGCGGGCAAGCGCCGACTACATGGGCATGCTGGCGACGGTCATCAACGCCCTGGCCCTCCAAAGCGCCCTGGAGGAACAGGGGTTGCAGACCCGTGTTCAATCCGCGATTCCCATGTCGACGGTCTGCGAGCCCTATATCCGGCGTCGCGCGATTCGTCACCTGGAGCGGGGCCGGGTGGTGATTTTTGCTGCGGGCACGGGCAACCCCTTCTTCACGACGGATACCGCGGCCGCGCTGCGCGCCTCGGAAATGCATTGCGACCTGCTGCTGAAGGGCACCAAGGTCGACGGCGTCTACGATTCCGACCCGAAGCTCAATTCCGAGGCCAAACGCTTCGAATCCTTGAATTATCTTGAGGTTCTGGCCAAGGACTTGAAGGTCATGGACGCCCCCGCGATCTCGCTCGCGCGGGAGAACGCCATTCCGATTCTGGTCTTTTCGATACAGAATGGCGGGGCGTTTGCCGACGCGATCGCCGGAAAAGGCCGATTTACCCTGATTGAGGAACAGCGCGCCGGCGGTTTGGGCAATGGCGAGCAGGGAGAGGCGAGATGAGCGATGCGGACAACCAGGATCTGGCGCGCCGGATGGCCGGCGCGGTCGAGGTCCTGAAGCACGAGTTCGGCGGCCTGCGGACGGGCCGCGCCTCGGCCGGGCTGCTCGAGCCGGTCACCGTGGAAGCCTACGGGTCGGCCATGCCGATCACCCAGGTCGGCACCATCAACGTGCCGGAGCCGCGCATGATCACCGTGCAGGTCTGGGACAAGGCCAACGTCAAGGCGGCGGAGAAGGCGATCCGGGAATCGGAACTCGGGCTCAATCCCCAGGTCGACGGCCAGCTCATCCGGGTGCCGATCCCCGAACTGAACGAGGAGCGCAGGGTCGAACTGACCAAGATCGCCCATAAATACGCCGAGCAGGCGCGCATCGCCGTGCGCAACGTGCGCCGCGACGGCATGGACAAGCTGAAGCGGATGGAAAAGGATGGCGAGCTGTCCCAGGACGAGCAGCACGGCCGAGCCGATGATATCCAAACGCTGACCGACACGCATATCGAGCAGATCGACGAGGCCTTGGCCTCGAAGGAAGAAGAGATCCTGCAGGTCTGATTGGGATGGATGCCGCCCACGCTCAGCCGGCCGGAAGCGCCCCGGTCCCGGCCCATGTCGCCATTATCATGGACGGCAATGGGCGTTGGGCGAAGGCGCGTGGCCTGCCGCGCACCGAGGGCCACCGGCGCGGCGCGGAATCGGTGCGTGTGGCGATCGAAAGCGCCCTGCGCCACGGCGTGCGCTACCTGACCTTGTTCGGCTTTTCCTCGGAGAACTGGAAGCGGCCCAAGTCCGAGGTCGCGGACTTGATGGGCCTCTTGCGCCTCTACCTGCGCCGCGAGATCGCTCAACTCGACCGCAACGGGGTTCGAGTGCGATTTATCGGTGATCGCGCGAAGCTCGACGGCGACATTGTGGCGACGATCGGCGAGGCGGAGGCCAAGACCCGGGGCAATGTCCGGCTCGACCTCGTCGTCGCGCTCAGCTATGGCGGGCGGGATGAGATCGTCGCGGCCGCGCGTCACTTGGCCACCGAGGCCGCGGCCGGCCGGTTGCCGCCCGAGGAGATCGACGAGCGCGCCCTGGAAGGTGCGCTCTACACGGCGGACATTCCCGATCCGGACGTGATCGTCCGCACCAGCGGCGAGAAGCGCATCAGCAACTTCCTGCTCTGGCAGTCGGCCTATGCCGAGTTTTTCTTCATCGACACCCTGTGGCCCGATTTTCGCGAGAAGGATTTCGATGCTGTGGTATGCGAATTCCGGACTCGGGAAAGGCGCTATGGCACGACCGGCTGAACCCATGGCCTCGTCCTTGCGGATTCGCGCGCTTTCGACCCTCGTGTTGATTCCGACCGCCGCCGCCTTGGTGGTCGCGGGCCCACCCATCTTCACGGTCGCGGTGGCCGTCGCGGCCGCTTTGGCGGCTTGGGAATGGGAAAGGCTCACCGCCTCCGCCTTCGGCCCGGTCGGCGTCGTCGTCGGGCTGGGCGCTATCGCCGCCGCGTGGCTGGCCGGGGCGGGATTGCCGGAAGCCGCCCTGGTCGCCGTGATCGGGGGCGCGTTCGGCGCGTATCTTCTGGCACGGCTTCTCGATCATGCGCGTCCTGCGACGATGGCCGCCGGCGTCGTCTATATCGGCTTGCCCGCGGGCGCCTTCGCTTGGCTGCGCGCCGTGCCGGTGGATGGCCTGTACCTGGTCGGATGGCTCGTCGCGGTGGTCGTCGCCTGCGATGTCCTGGCCTACGCCGCAGGCCGTGCGATCGGCGGCCCGCGCCTGGCGCCTCGTATCAGCCCGGGCAAGACCTGGGCGGGACTTGGCGGGGCCGTGGTCGGTGGGAGTGCGGCGGGCGCGGCCTTGGCGCTGGCTTTCGGTTTAACCGGCCCGGCCGCGGGCGGCGTCGCGGGCGCGGTTCTGGCGCTCGTCGCCCAGGGCGGCGATCTACTCGAATCGGCCATCAAGCGGCGCGCGGGGGTCAAGGACTCCGGGCGTCTGATCCCGGGTCACGGGGGCCTGCTCGACCGGATCGACGGCTACATGACGGCAGGACCGGTCCTGGCCGTCGCGATAGGCTTCTGGGCGGGGAGGGCGACGGGGTGAGCGCTGTCGAGACCAACGGCCCGGCCGATAGGGCCCCCAGGTCGGTCACCATTCTCGGGTCGACCGGCTCGGTCGGCGCCAACACCGTCGATCTGATTCGCCGCGAGCCGGGTCGCTACCGGGTCGAGGCGCTGACCGCCAACCGCAATGTCGAGGCTCTGGCCGGTCAGGCCCGCGAACTCGGGGCATCCTTCGCCGTGGTCGCCGATCCCGATCGCTACGGCGCGCTCAAGGATGCGCTGTCCGGAAGCGGTATCGAAGCCGGCGCGGGGGCGGAGGCCGTGCGCGAGGCGGCGGAACGACCGGCCGAATTGGTCATGGCCGCGATCGTCGGTTCCGCGGGTCTCGCATCGACCCTGGCCGCCGTGCGCCGGGGTGCGCTGATCGGCCTGGCCAACAAGGAAACCTTGGTCTGCGCCGGGGATATCGTCACGGCCGAGGTGGCGCGCTGCGGCGCGACCCTGCTGCCCGTCGATTCCGAGCACAGCGCGATCTATCAGGTTTTCGATTTCGCTCAGGCGGATCGCGTCGAGCGGATCATCCTGACGGCCTCGGGCGGGCCGTTCCGCACCCGCTCCCTGGCGGAGATGGAGGCCGTCACCCCGGCTCAGGCCGTTGCCCATCCGAATTGGGACATGGGCGCCAAGATTTCGGTCGATTCGGCGACTATGATGAACAAGGGTTTGGAGATCATCGAGGCCCACCACCTCTTCCCGGTCGAGGAGAAGCGGATCGAGGTCGTGGTCCATCCGCAATCCGTGATTCACAGCATGGTCGAATATGTCGACGGCTCGGTGCTGGCGCAGCTCGGCTCGCCCGACATGCGCACCCCGATCGCCTATGCCCTCGGCTGGCCCGAACGGATCGCGTCTCCCTCGCCGCGCCTCGATTTCGAGGCGATCGCCCAGCTCACCTTCGAGCCGCCGGACGAAACGCGGTTTCCGGCCCTACGCCTGGCCCGTGCGGCCCTGCGCGCGGGCGGCGCCGCGCCCACCGTGCTCAACGCCGCGAACGAGGTCGCCGTCGCGGCTTTCCTGGCGGGCACGGTGCGGTTCCTGTCGATCGGGCAGATCGTCGAAGAGGCGTTGGTGGCCCTGGGCGGCGAGGCCCTCGGCAGCCTCGAGGATGTGGTCGAAATCGATCGCCGCACTAGAGTCTTCGCAGACGACCGTACCGGGCAAAACGCATGAAGGCGGAAGAATCGCGATGATGGACCTACTCGACGGGCTCGGCGGCTATGTCCTGCCGTTCCTGGTCATCCTGACGGTCCTCGTCTTCGTGCACGAGTTTGGCCATTACGCTGTCGCGCGCTGGAACAAGGTCCGGGTCGAGGTCTTCTCGATCGGTTTCGGGCCGGAGTTGTTCGGCTTTACCGACCGCGCGGGCACGCGCTGGAAGTTCAGCATGATTCCCCTCGGCGGGTATGTCCGCATGTTCGGCGACCGCAACGTCGCCAGCCTGCCGGACGGGACCGAGCGCGACTACACCGAGGCCGAGCGGGCCGTTGCCTTCGCACACAAGCGCCTGGGCCAGCGCACCGCCGTCGTGGCCGCCGGGCCGATCGCCAATTTCATCTTTGCCGCGGTGCTCTTCGCGGCGCTTTACGTCTTCGTCGGACAGCCTTTCACCTCGCCCGAAGTGGGCGAGGTCCAGCCCGGCAGTGCCGCGGCGGACGCGGGCCTGCAAGCGGGCGATGTGATCGCCGAAATCAACGGCAGCCGGATCGACCGGTTCGAGGATATCCGCCAGGTCGTTCAGCTCGGCCTGGGAGAGCCGCTTTCCATCGTCGTCCTGCGGGACGGGAGCCAGTTGACCCTGTCCGCCGTCCCGGACGTGATCGAGCGTCAGGACAGCCTGGGCAACTCGTACAAGATCGGCATGCTGGGCGTGCAGAGCATCGGCCTCGGCTATGAAAAGCGCGATCCCGCCAGTGCGCTCTGGTACGGCACGGAAGCGGTCTGGACCCAGGTGACGGTGGCTTTCAAGGCCATCGGCCAGATGATCGGCGGGGCAAGAGATGCAAGCGAAATCGGCGGTCCGCTCAGAATTGCATGGTTGTCCGGAGAAATGGCCCAAGGGGGTTTTATTGTCGCCCTGAATTTCATGGCGATACTTTCGGTTCATCTTGGGCTTATCAACCTTTTCCCGGTGCCTTTACTTGACGGCGGACATCTTTTGTTCTATGCCGCCGAAGCCCTTCGTGGAAAGCCACTGGGCGAACGGGCGCAGGAATACGGTTTCCGGATCGGCCTGGCTTTGGTATTGCTGTTGTTCGTGTTTGCCACTTGGAACGATTTGGTTCAGCTCCGTGTCGTGCAGTTCGTCCAGGAACTTGTGACATGAAGCCGAACGGAATGCGGGGTATCCGTTGATCAGGGTCTTTGTAACCCTTCTGCTTTCGGCTTGGCTGGCGTTGGCTGGGACGGCGTTGGCCCAGACCGGGCCGATCGTCACGGAAGTGCGCGTCGACGGCAATCAGCGCATCGAATCCGAGACGATCTTCTCCTACCTGCGGGTCAAGCCGGGCGATCGCTTCGACCGGGCCCTGATGGACCAATCCCTCAAGGACCTTTTCGATACCGGACTGTTCGCCGATGTCACGCTGGTCCAGGAGGGCGCCACGGTCATCGTGCGCGTGGTCGAGAATCCGATCATCAATCGCATCGCATTCGAGGGGAACGACAAGCTCGACGACGATACGTTGAGCGGCGAGATACAGCTTCGTCCGCGCATCGTCTACACGCGCACCAAGGTGCAGACGGACGTGAAGCGGATTCTGGAGATCTACCGGGCTGGCGGTCGCTTTGCCGCGACGGTCGAACCGAAGGTGATCGCCCTGTCCGAGAACCGCGTCGATCTGGTCTTCGAGATCGACGAGGGCGAGGTCACGGCCGTCGATCGAATCAACTTCGTCGGCAACCGCGTCTTTGACGATTCCGATCTGCGCAGCGTGGTCGAGACCGAGGAGACGGCTTGGTGGAAGGTTCTGACTTCTTCGGACACCTATGACCCGGACCGCCTCAACTTCGACAAGGAATTGCTGCGCCGCCACTATCTGGCGAATGGCTATGCCGATTTCCGTGTCGTTTCCGCCGTTGCGGAACTCGTGCCGAACCGGGAAGGCTTTTTCATCACCTATACGGTGGAGGAGGGCGAGCGCTACAAGTTTGGCGCGGTCGAAATCACGTCCGAACTGCGGGATCTCGATCCGGAGGCGGTGCGCGAAGCGGTCCTGATGGAGCCGGGCGATTGGTACAACGCCGACCAAGTCGAGGGCACCGTCGAGAATCTGACCGACGCCGTCGGCAATCTCGGCTATGCCTTCGTCGACATCCGGCCTCAAGTGCGGCGCGACCGCGAAACCCGTGAAATCGACATCACCTTCGAGATATCCGAGGGTCCGCGAGTCTTCGTCGAACGGATCAATATCAGCGGCAACACGCGCACCCTGGACAAGGTGATCCGGCGTGAGATCCAGTTGATCGAGGGCGATGCCTTCAACACGGCCCAGCTCCGACGGTCCCAGCAGCGCCTTCGCAATCTCGGCTTCTTCGAGACTGTCGAGGTCAACAACGTGCCGGGCTCGGCCCCCGACAAGACCGTGGTCGAGGTCGAGGTCGAGGAACAGTCGACGGGCGAGCTGTCGCTCGGCGCGGGTTTCTCCAGTTCGGAAGGTCCTATCGGCGATTTCGGCATCCGCGAGAAGAACCTTCTCGGCAAGGGCCAGGATCTGGGCGTGACCTTTACGATCTCCAGCCGGACCCAGGAGATCGACCTCAGCTTCACCGAGCCCTATTTCATGGACCGCAACGTGAGCGCGGGCTTCGATCTCTTCCGGGTCACCCGGGATTTCGAGGAGGAAGCGGGCTTCGATCAACGCTCGACGGGCTTCAATCTGCGCGCCGGTTATTCGACCGCCTATCCGATGAGTCAGGAGCTTAAATACGGCTTCAGCCGCGACGAAGTGCGCAATGTGGATTCGACGGCTTCGCGGTTCATCCGCGAGCAGGAAGGCATCACTTACGCCTCGGTCGTGTCCCAGGACCTGCTTTACGATCGGCGGGACAGCCGCTTCGATCCGACGGAAGGGTATTTCTTTAAGGTGGGCCACGATCTCGCAGGCTTGGGCGGCGATGTGCACTTCCTGCGTAATCGGTTCGAAACCGGCAAGTATTTCACCCTGGACGAAGATCTGACCCTGACCGTGAGTGGCGAGGCGGGGTATATCCACGGTTTCGACGATACGGTCCGGATCAACGACCGGTTCTTCCTGGGTGGCGACGATCTGCGCGGCTTTGCGGTGGCCGGCGTGGGACCGAGGGATTTGAACTCGGGCGATGCCCTGGGCGGCGACTGGTTCTTTGCCGGCACGACGGAACTCAGTTTCCCGATCGGGCTGCCGCGTGAGTTGGGCATCTTCGGCAAGGCCTTCTCGGATATCGGCAGCGTCGGTGGCATCGACGAGAGCGGACCCCTGATCGACGCGAACTCCAGCCTTCGCGCCACCGTCGGCATCGGCTTGGGGTGGTCCTCGCCCTTCGGACCGGTGCGCGTCGACTATGGCTACGCCGTGCTGAAAGAGGAATTCGACAAGATCGAAGCACTGCGCATCAGCTTCGGCACGTCATTCTAAAGACCGGCGGGTTCGCCATGCGCATGGGACGGGTTGCCTCGATCGTTGCGGTGGCCGGTTGCCTTTGTCTGGTGCTGTTTTCTTCTTCCAGTCCCGCTTGGGCCCAGGATTCTTCCCGGATTGCCGTTATCGACGTTCAGCGAGTGATGCGCGATTCGACTGCGGCGGTGGGCATGCGCCAGGCGATCGAGGAACGTCGCTCGGCGTATCAGAAGGAAATCGGAAGTCTGGAAGAATCCCTCAGGGGACGGGAGAAGGAGCTTGCCCAGCGGGGCCTGAATATTTCGCCGGACCAGTTCGGCGAACGCCAGCGCGAATTCCAAACTGCGGTGACTGATCTGGGCCGGCTGGTCGAGGCGCGCAAACGCCAGATCAACCAAGCCATGGGCGACGCCATGCAGCAGATTCAAGCAGCCCTGGGCAAAATCATCGAAGAAGTCGTGGCCGAGCGCGATCTGACACTGGTTTTACCGCGCTCCCAGGTCGTATTCTCCGCCGAGCCCTTGGAGATCACCGATGTCGTACTCGATCGCTTGAACCAACGCATGCCTTCGGTCTCGATCGCTTTGCCGGAGGAATAGGGGGAGCCATGGCCGATTCCCGGTTCTTTGCCGTTACCGCGCCGCTGCCGCTGTCCCGGCTTGCCGAGATCGCAGAGGCGGAACTGGCCGGCGGCGTTGACCCGGCCCGTCTGATTCGCGATGTCGCGCCCTTGGACCTGGCCGGGCCGGAGGAGCTTTCCTTCCTCGACAACAAACTTTACGTCGACGCTTTCGCGAAAAGCGGCGCCGGAGCCTGCATCGTGACCGCCGAACACGCCGCGCGCGCGCCGGACGGCATGGCGCTGCTGATCAGCCGCTCGCCCTATCGGGCCTATGCGCGGGTCGCGGCCGCCTTCTATCCCGAAGCCGCGCTCGAGGGTGCGGTCCACGAACGCGCGATCGTGCATCCCTCGGCCGAGATCGGAGATGGCACCCGCATCGAGGCCGGAGCGGTCGTCGGCGCGAATGCCAAGATCGGCGGAAATTGCCTGATCGGCGAGAATGTCGTGATCGGCGATGCCGTGGAAATCGGAGACGGGGTCGAGATTGGCCCGAACGCATCCTTGAGCTATTGCCTGGTGGGTTCGCGGGTTCTGATCCATCCGGGCGTGCGCCTCGGCCAGCGCGGCTTCGGTTTCGCGATGAGCGAAGAAGGGCATTTCAAGGTGCCGCAACTCGGCCGCGTGATCGTCGAAGACGATGTCGAGATCGGCGCCAATTCGACAATCGACCGGGGAGCCAGCTCCGACACCGTCATCGGCCAGGGCTCGATGATTGATAATTTGGTTCAGATCGGGCACAACGTCCGCATGGGCAAGGGCTGCGTTGTCGTTGCGCAGGCGGGGGTTGCCGGCAGCACCAGGCTCGAGGATCACGTCATTCTCGCCGCACAGGCGGGTCTTGTCGGTCATCTTACGATCGGCACGGGGGCGCGAGTCGCTGCACAGGCCGGCATCATGCGCGACGTGCCCGCCGGGGAAACCGTCTGCGGCTCGCCGGCCGTACCGATCAAGCAGTTTTTTCGGCAGACTGCTGCCGTCGCGAGGCTGGCCAAGCAAAAGGGTAAGTAGGGCATGGAAGCGAGCGTCGCACGTCAGGAGCAGGTGGGAATCGATATCGATATCGAGCGGATTCTGGAAATGATTCCGCACCGCTTTCCGTTCCTGATGATCGACAAGCTCGTCGACGTGGTCGCCGGCGAAGGCGCCACCGGAATCAAGAACGTCTCGATCAACGAGCCGTTCTTTCAGGGCCATTTTCCCGGCAAGCCGGTCATGCCGGGTGTGCTGATCATCGAGGCGATGGCGCAGACCGCGGCGGTGCTGGTGGTTCACACCCTCGGCCCGAATGCGGAGGGCAAACTGGTTTATTTCATGACCATCGACGATGCGCGGTTCCGCAAGCCGGTGATGCCGGGCGACACTCTGCATGTCCATGTCCGCAAGAAGCGGAGCCGCAACAATGTCTGGAAGTTCGAGGCCCAGGCGAAAGTCGATGGCGCGGTCGTCGCCCAGGCGACCTACGCCGCCATGATTCTGGATGAGTAGCGCGATCCACCCGACGGCCATCGTCGAAGACGGCGCGGTTCTCGGTGCGGATATCGCCATCGGGCCTTACTGTGTGGTCGGGGGCGAAGTCGAGCTCGGCGACCGGGTGCGCCTGGTTTCGCACGCGGCGATTGCCGGTCGGACCCGGATCGGGGCGGACTCGATCGTCTTTCCCTTTGCGTCGATCGGCCACCCGCCACAGGATCTGAAATACAAAGGCGAGGCCTCGCGCCTCGAGATCGGTCGCAAGGCGGTCATTCGCGAACATGTAACGATGAACCCCGGCACCGAAGGCGGCGGCATGCTGACCAAGGTGGGCGACGAGTGCCTGTTCATGGTTGGCGCCCATGTCGCCCATGACTGTCTGCTCGGGGACCATGTCATCATGGCCAACAACGCCACCCTTGCAGGGCATGTCGAGGTCGGCGATTTCGTCATCCTGGGTGGCCTGTCCGCGATCCACCAATTCGTGCGCATCGGGCCGCATGCGATGATCGGGGGCATGTCGGGGGTCGAGCAGGACGTGATCCCCTACGGCATGGTGATGGGCGACCGGGCAAATCTTTCGGGGCTCAACCTCGTCGGGCTCAAGCGCCGCGGCTTCTCGCGCGACGATATTCACACCCTGCGCACCGCCTACCGCCTGCTTTTCGCGCAAGACGGGACGATGGGCGAGCGGCTCGACGACGCCGTGGAAGTCTATGGCGCCAACGATGCGGTCATGGATATCGTCCGTTTCATGCGCCATGACTCCTCGCGCGCCCTCTGCCAGCCGCGTGTGGAGCATGCGGCCTAAGTTGGGAATCGTCGCCGGCGGGGGAGACCTGCCGGTCAAGCTGGTCGCCGCCTGCCGCGCCGCCGGCCGGGAGGTCTTCGTCCTGGCCCTGGAGGGGCAGGCCGATCCTGCGGCGGCCGAGGGCGTCCCTCATGTCTGGATCCGGATGGGTGCCGCGGGAAAGGCGCTCAAGACCCTGCGCGAAGCGGGGGTCCAGGACCTGGTCATGGCGGGTCGCGTCCGCCGGCCGTCCTTGTCCGAACTGCGGCCCGATTGGCGCGCGACCAAGCTTTTCGCAAAACTGGGCGCCTCGGCTCTGGGCGATGACGGGCTGTTGAGCGCCGTGGTGCGCGAACTGGAGGAGGTCGAGGGGTTCCGTGTGACGGCGCCCGACGAATTGCTCGGCGATCTCGTTGCGCCCACCGGCCCGCTCGGACGCCACGAGCCCGACGATTCCGCGCGCGGGGATATCGCCCGGGGTTTCGCGGTTGCCCGCGCCCTGGGCGCCCTCGATGTCGGTCAGGCCGTGGTGGTTCAGGGCGGGCTGGTCCTCGGGGTCGAAGCCATAGAAGGAACCGATGCCCTGATCGCGCGCTGCGCAACCTTGCGCCGCGAGGGGCCGGGAGGCGTCTTGGTCAAGACCTGCAAGCCGGGCCAGGAGCGCCGGGTCGATCTGCCGACCGTCGGGATCGAGACCCTGCGCGGCGCCGCGCGCGCCGGGTTGCGGGGGGTTGCCGTCGAGGCGGGGCGCAGCCTCATCCTGGACCGCGACGCGATGATCCGCATGGCCGACGAGAGCGGTCTTTTTCTGATCGGCGTGGACCCCGCAACCGGCGTCAAATGATGACGAATGGGCCGCCGCTCATCTACCTCATTGCCGGCGAACCGTCGGGCGATGCGATCGGCGGTCGCCTCATCGACGCCTTGGCGGAGCGCACCGGTGAAAAGGTGCGTTTCGCGGGGGTCGGTGGACCGCGCATGGCTGCGCGCGGGCTCGACAGCCTGTTCCCGATGGACGATCTGACCCTGTTCGGTGCGGCCGAAGTCCTGCCAAAGGTGCCCAGGATCCTTCGTCGGGTGCGCGAGACCGTGGCCGATATCCGCGCCACGAAGCCCGACGCGGTCGTTTCGATCGACGTTCCCGGCTTCGCCTTCAGGGTTCAGAAACGCCTCAAGGACAACCCCGCCCTGCGCATCCACTATGTCGCGCCGACAGTCTGGGCCTATCGTCCCGGACGGGCCCGGGCGATCGCCGGCTTTCTCGATCATCTGCTGGTGCTCCTGCCCTTCGAGCCGCCCTATTTCGAGCGCGAGGGCTTGCCGAGCACGTTTGTCGGTCATCCGGTGGTGGAGGAGGGAGCGCGCGATGGCGACGGCGCGCGCTACCGGACCGCCCACGGCATCGGAGAGGACCGGCGGGTTCTATGCATCCTGCCCGGCAGCCGGCGCGGCGAAATCGACACCTTGCTGCCGATCTTCGGCGAGGTGCTGGAAAGGCTCGCGCCCCAGTTTCCCGATCTGCATCTGGCGGTGCCCACGGTGCCCCATGTCGAGGCCGCTGTCCGCGCGGCCGCCGCCGGATGGCCACTGCCCGCGACGGTGACGTTGGACGCGGCCGAAAAATACGACGCCTTCGCCGCGAGCCGCGCGGCGCTCGCGGCCTCGGGCACCGTCTCGCTCGAATTGACCCTTGCCGGGGTGCCGATGGTCGTGGCCTATCGCCTCAATGCGTTGACCGCGTTGTGGCTGCGACCCCAGCTCCGCGTCTCCTATGCATCCCTGGTGAACATCCTGCTCGACCGCCCGACCGTGCCCGAGTTTCTGCAGGATCGTTGCCGGGCGGAGGAGATCGCCCCGGCCCTGACCGAACTTCTGGAAGGCGGTCCCGAGCGCGACGCCCAACTCGCCGGTCTCGCCGAAGGCGCGGCGGCATTCGGTCCCGGCGGCGACGCGCCGAGCATGCGTGCGGCGGACACCATTTTGAACTTGATCGAAGAGCGCCGGCGCTAGCGCCCAGGCGAGGGGTGCGGGGCGCCTGCGGTCACTCCAAAAGCAGGACCAGCAGGACCAATCCGCCGCATACGGCAAGGGTTGCGAGCGCGCCGATCATGCGCTGGACAAGAACGGCGCGCGGCATGGGATTGTCGTTGGCAGGTTGCGACGGTGCGTGGACGAACCGGCCCACCGTCGGCATATCCGTCCGCCGGTGTCCCTGGTCGTCCTGCGTTCGCGTGCCGTGCGCCGTCACCGTTTCTCGTCCTAGCTGCGATCTTTCAGCGAAACGAATTCTCGCTGGGTCTTGCCCGTATAGAGCTGCCGGGGCCGGCCGATCTTCTGGTTTGGATCCTCGACCATTTCCTTCCACTGTGCGATCCAACCCACGGTCCGCGCCAGGGCGAACAGGACCGTGAACATCGAGGTCGGGAAGCCCATGGCCTTCAGAATGATACCCGAATAGAAGTCGACATTCGGGAACAGCTTCCGCTCGACGAAATACTCGTCCTCCAACGCGATTTTCTCAAGCTCCATCGCCAGGTCGAGCAGCGGCTCCTCGCGGATGCCGAGCTCGTCGAGGACCTGATGGCAGCTGCCGCGCAGCACCGCGGCGCGCGGATCGTAGTTCTTGTACACCCGGTGGCCGAAGCCCATCAGGCGGAAGGGGTCGTCCTTGTCCTTGGCGCGCTCGATGAACTCGGGGATGCGCGACTTGTCGCCGATCTCGGTCAGCATGTTGAGCACGGCTTCGTTGGCGCCCCCATGGGCCGGCCCCCAGAGCGAGGCGATACCCGCGGCGACGCAGGCGAAAGGATTGGCGCCGCTCGACCCGGCCAGGCGCACGGTCGAGGTCGATGCATTCTGTTCGTGGTCGGCATGCAGGATGAATATCTGATCCATCGCGCGGGCCAGGACCGGATTCACGTTGTAGTCCTCACAGGGCACGCCGAAGGTCATGTAGAGGAAGTTTTCCGCGTAATTGAGGTCGTTGCGCGGATACATGAAGGGCTGGCCGCTCGAGTATTTGTAGGCCATGGCGGCGATCGTCGGCATCTTTGCGATCAGCCGGTAGGAAGCCACCATCCGCTGGTACGGATCGTCGATATCCGTCGAGTCGTGATAGAAGGCGGACAGCGCGCCGACCACACCGCACATGATCGCCATCGGGTGAGCATCGCGGCG
>JABIRQ010000414.1 GCA_018699755.1 Rhodospirillaceae bacterium
GGAAAGCGGCATGTCGTCGAGCCCGAAGGGCGCGGCGGAAAGACTGTCGACAAGCTGCACCAGCCGGGCCGGCAGGGTCGCCAGCAGGCGACGGTCGAGATCGCTGAGACGGGCCGCGTCCAGATCGGCGGGGTCCCCCAGGCCGGCAAGGGCTTCGCCCAGGGCGGCCGCGGCCCCGTCCTCGCCGCTCTTCGCATGAAGATCGAGCTCCTGGCGAAACTCCGCCAGGGCCCTGCGGTTCGCGTCCAAGTCGGGCGGCGCGGCCGAGGGCGGCGCGGTCAGGACCGGGTAGAGGAACAACGCCATGCCGTCGATGACGTCCAGCTTGTCGAGCTGGTCGCCGGGCACGAGATCGAGGGCGGTGATGGTCGCGCCGACCTCCGGCAAGGCCTCCAGGCGGGCGGCCTCCTCGGCTGCGGCTTGCGGATTGTCGCGCAGCACGGTGATGGCATAGGGCGGGCGTTCCCGTGTCGCCATCAGTTCCAGGGCGGTGGCCACCGATTCGGTCTCGGGATCACGCAGGTTCATCGGATTGAAGTCGAAACGCAGGCCGGGCGCGACGGCGGCCGCGGCCAACCCCAGAACCAGGGCGGCGAGCAGAACGGCCTGGCGCCGGCGCACCACAAATCGTTCCAGCGCGGCCGCCCGGCCCAGGCCGTGCAGCGGCGCGGCGCGGCACATCGGCCACAGCGAGAGCAGCGCGGGCAGCAGGGTCAGATTGGTGAAAAGCGCGATGAACATGCCCGCCCCGGCAATGATCCCCAACTCGGAGAGGCCGATATAGGCGGTCGGTACGAAGGCGAAAAAGCCCGCGGCCGCAGCCAGGGCGCAGAGTGTCAACGCCCCGCCCACCCCCTCGGCAGCCCCGCGCAAGGCCGCCGCGTGGTCGAGGCCGGCGGCCAGTTCCTCGCGGTAGCGCAGGCAGAAATGGATGCCGAAATCGACGCTCAAGCCGATGAAGAGCACGGCGAAAGCGACCGACATGAGGTTGAGCGTGCCAACGGCGGCGGTCGCAAACGCCGCGGTCCAGATCAAACCGCAGATCAAGGTGACCAGAGTGCCGGCGACAAGGCGACCGGACCGCAGGCCGACGACGATCAGCAAGCTGACCAGCACGAGGCTGGCGAGCCCAGCCAGGCCCGCGCCGCTCTTCACCGTCTCCAATTCCTCGTGGTTGATGGCCACCGTCCCGGTCAGACGGACCCTCACGCCGTCCTCCGGGCCGTAGGAAAGATCGCGCGCCAGGGCGCGGACCGAACGGATGGCGTCGCCGGCCGGCTGAACCTTTGAAAAATCGAGAACCGGCTGAATGGAGAGGAACTCACGCCCGACCCGCGAATCCGCCTGGCCCTCCGACGGTTCGCCGTTCATGAGCTCGCGCCAGGAAACCAGGTATGGCTCGCCCCGCAGTTCTGCCGAGACGGCTTCGGTCATGGCGCGGAACACGGCATCGAGGCGCGTGGCATCGGCCGCCCCGTCGTTGACCTGCTCCATCGCCAGGGTCAGCACGTCGAACAGGCCGCGCAGGCTCATATCGCCGGACAAGGTGCCGAGCAGGGGCTGGGCGTCGGCCAGGCGGACAGAAAGATCGGACAGCTCGTCCAGGCCGAGGAAGAGCAGGCCGTTCTCGCGGAAAAACGGCTCGCTCGCCGGATGGAATACGGAACGAAAACGGTCCGGCCGGGCGGCCAGTTTCTCGGCAAGCTCCGCCGCCGCATCGCCCGCGATATCGGGATTCGGTCCGTCGACCACGACCACCAACACATCGTCAAGGACGGGAAAAGCGTCCTTGTATTGCTGGTAAGCCTGTCGGTAGGGCAATTCCTTCGAGAGCAGGTCGCCGGTGTCGGTGTTAATGCCGACCTCGCGCACGGTATAGAGCGCGCAAGCCACGGTGACGGCGATACAAAAGATCGTCACCGGCCAGGCGAAACGACGGGCCAAGTCGACCCAGGCGACGACCGCCCGCCGGTAGGCCGCACGGATGCTCGTCGCGCTCATGCTATCGACTGCAAGTTGTCATGGTGATGCCGGAATCCAGCCCCATTCTCGTGGCCTTGTATGAGTATATACCAGCCTCGAACAGCCTTGGACCGCAGATTGGGCAGCCGAATTCCCGCTTGCGAACGCTATGGTGCGAGGTCATATAGGAGCGGGCCGAAAGAACGGAAGGTTTGCGTGTTGTTCGGAAAGTTGAAGATGGCGCTGGCGGCCATCCTGCTGGCGGCGCTTATACCGTCTTGGTCCCAGGCCCAGCAAGAGACCGTTCCCGGCAAAAATCCGCGCGTCGTGATCGAGGAATTCCATTCGGTTCTCCTCGACGTGATGCAGAACGCGGACAGCCTTGGTTTCGAAGGCCGGCGCGAGCGCTTGGCTCCCGAAATCGAGAAAGCCTACAACCTGCCGCTCATGCTCCATTGGATCGTCGGCCGCAAGGCTTGGGCGGAAGTCTCGGACGATCAGCGCGACCGGTTGTTGAACGCCTTCACACGCATGACTCTCAACATCTACGCCTCTCGCTTCAACGGCTACTCGGGTCAGCATTTCGAGACGGTCGAAGAGCGCGAAGGGATGCGCAACGACGTGCTCGTGCGCACCGAACTGGTCAACACCAAGGGCGACAACATCGCCCTCGACTACCTGTTGCGGGTCGAGGACAACCAGTGGCGGATCGTCGACGTCTTCTTCAAGCGGATCAGCGAGCTCGCCACGCGGAAATCCGAATACAATTCGGTGATCCGCCGCCAGGGCATCAACGCCCTGATCAACGAACTCGAGGCCAAGGCCAACGAGATCGAGACCGAAGCCGCGAAGTCCTGAACCCGCCGCCCCCGCGGCAGAGTTCAGCCCCCGTTATCAGCGCTTCGCCCCCGCGTCAGCGTTTCGCTAGGGCGGCCTCGCGTATCTTGCTCAACGTCGTCCGGGTGCTGATGACGTCTGGATCCATCTTGATATGGATGAGCGCGGCCGTTCCGGCCTCCCGCGCGCGGGTCATGGCGGGGGCGAAGTCCTCCGTCCGCTCGACGGTCTCGCCCACCGCGCCATAGGCTCGGGCCAGGGCCGCGAAATCCGGGTTGCGCAGGTCGGTCGCGATCGCGCGGCCCGGATGGTCACGCTCCTGATGCATGCGGATCGTGCCGAACATGCCGTTGTCGAACAGCAGAATAATCGGCGCGGCGCCATGCTGCATCGCAGTCGCCAGTTCCTGCCCCGTCATCATGAAACCGCCATCACCGACGAAGCCCAGCACCTCGCGCTCGGAATGGATGATGGACGCGGCGACGGCCGAGGGCACGGCCGCACCCATGGCGCCCGCCTGGGGCGCCAACTGAGTCCGCGGCCGCTGCCATTGCAGGAAGCGCATCGGCCAGCCGCTGAAATTGCCCGCGTCGATCGTGACGATGGCGTCCGCCGGCATGGTTTCGCGCAGCCAGACCATGCAGGCGCCGAGGTCGAGCGCTCCGTCATAGGCGGATGGGACGAGGCTGTCCTCGTAATCCTTGCGCGCCGCGGCGCGCTGCTCGGCCCAGCGCGGGGCTGCCTCGGGCGCCAAGGCCCTGACAGCCGCCGCGAACTCGGCCATGCCCGCCTGGATCGCCAGCTTGGGTTGATAGACGCTGCCCAGAACGGATGCGTCGGCATGGACGTGGATCAAGGTCTGGGACGGCACGGGCGGCTCGATCAGGCGATAGCGCTGGGTCGCGATCTCGTCCAGCCGCGAGCCGACGACGAGGAGCAGGTCGGCGCCCTTGACCCGTTCCAGCAGAGCCGGATTGGTCGCCGTCGTGAGATCGCCGGCATAGCAGGGATGCGCGTTGTCGACGATGTCCTGGCGCCGGAAGGTGCAGATCAGGGGCAGATCGAAGGCCTGGGCGAAGGCCGCGATATCGGTCGAAGCCTCGGGCGACCAGCCGCCGCCGCCGACCACGAGCATCGGCCGCTCCGCCGCCGCGACCATCTCGGCCATGCGCGCAAGGTCGTTCGCGCCCGGATGCGCCCGCACCGTGGCGTAGGGCGCGGTATCGGCGACCGAAACCTCGATGCGCTGCATATCCTCGGGCAGAGCCAGGACAATGGGCCCGGGGCGGCCCGAGACCGCGGTCTGGAAGGCGCGGGCCATCTGTTCGGGGATGCGCTCGGGCCAGTCGAGCTGGCTGGTCCATTTGGTCATGCCGCCGAAGAAACGCCGGTAATCGACCTCCTGGAAGGCCTCGCGATCGGTGTGATCCCGATCGACCTGGCCGACCAGCATGATCATCGGGGTCGAGGCCTGATGCGCGGCATGGATGCCGATCGAGGCATGGGTCGCGCCCGGCCCCCGCGTGACCAGGCAGACGCCGGGGCGTCCCGTCAGCTTACCGTAAGCCTCCGCCATGTGGGACGCGCCGGCCTCGTGCCGGCAGGTGACGACGCGGATTTCGTTCGAGCTGTCGTAGAGCGCGTCGAGCACTTCGAGATAGCTCTCGCCCGCGACGGCGAAAACGGTGTCGACACCGTGAACGCGGAGGGCGTCGACGAGAACCCGCGCGCCCGTGCGCATCGGCTGAGAGTCCGACATGACAGTTGCCCCGCTTTCCAGATATCGACCGTGAGATGGCGCGCATTGAAGGGACGCCGCCATAGCAAGTCAACGGTTTCCAGAGGTGCCGACGGATGGCCGGCCCGCAGCGCGGCAAGGCCGCAATACGCGCCTGGACGCGACCCGCCGCCGAATGGCAGGGTCCGTTCGATCCCCGGCCAACCGCGCGGAACGCCATGACCGACCCCACCATCGACCGCCACATGAAGGGCTTCGGCGAATTCGTCGGCTACCGGGTCGCCCGGTGGGAGCCCGACCTCTGCGCCGTCGCGGTCGCGATCGAGCCCCGGCACGTCAATATCCACGACATCGTCCATGGCGGTGTCGTCACGACCATCATGGATAAGGCGGGGGGGCTTTGCGGATTGCGCCGCGAGGGCGAGGACGGCGACGGCGGGCGAACCTCCCTCACCATCTCGATGACCGTCAATTTCCTGGCTTCGGCCGGGCCGGGCGCCGTCCTGACCGCGACGGCGCGCAAGCGCGGCGGCGGAAAGCGGATATTCTTCTGCTCGATCGAGGTGACGGACGAGGACGGCAGGCTGATCGCGCTGGGCGACGGCGCCTACAAATTGCGCGAGGCGAAAGACTAACCCGCGGCCACCACGTCGCCCGCGGCGACCAGCGCTTCGATCTCGTCCTCGCCGTAACCCGCTTCGGCCAGGACGGTGCGCGTGTGCTCGCCGAGCCGGGGAGCCGGGCGGCGCACATTGGCCGGGGTGGCGGACAGCTTGACCGGCGGGCCCAGGGCCTCGACCCGCCCGGCGACGAGATGGTCGGTCGCGACCAGCATGGCACGCCCGCGGGTCTGGGGATGCTCGTGCATCTCTTCGATCGAGAGCACCGGCCCGCCGGGCAGGCCCGCGGCTTCGAAGGCCGCCAGCCAATCCGCCGTCGACCGCCGGCGGAAATGCTCCGACAGGGCGGCCTCCAGTTCGAGCCGGTGGGCCATGCGCGCCGCGTTGTCGACGAAACGCGGGTCGTCCAGCAGTTCCCCGGCCTCCAGAACCCGGTTCAGCCGCTCCCAATTGCGCTGATTCGCCGCCCCCACGGTGATCCAGCCATCCGCCGTCTCGAAAGCCTGATAGGGCGCCGACAGCGGGTGGGCCGAGCCCATGGCGCCCGGCGAAGCCGCGCCGGCCAGGGCGATGGCCGATTGCCAATAGGTATGGGTGATGCCCGCCTCGAACAGCGAGGTGTCGACCAGTTGGCCCTCGCCCGTGGCGAGGCGGTGGACATGGGCCGCCAGAACGCCCATGGCGGCCAGGATACCGGCCGTGATGTCGGTCATCGGCGCGCCGACCTTGACCGGAGGACGGCCCGGCCCCTCGCCCGTGATGCTCATCAACCCGCTCATCCCCTGGGCGATCAGGTCAAGGCCACCATGGTTCGAGAAAGGCCCGGTCCGGCCGAATCCGGTGATCGAGCAATAGATCAGCGCCGGATTGTCCTTGCGCATCGCCTCGTAGCCCAGGCCCATCTCGTCGAGGGCGCCGGGGCGATAGTTCTCGACGAACACATCGGCCGTGCCGATCAGGCGACGCAGGGCAATGCGCCCGTTCTCGCTGCGCAGGTTGACGGCGAGGCCGCGCTTGTTGCGGTTCATCATCATGAAAGCGGCGGATTCGCCCTGAATTTCGGGCGGGACGAAGCGCCGCGTGTCGTCGCCCCGCGGCAGGCGCTCGACCTTGACGACGTCGGCCCCGAGATCGGCCAGCATCATGCCGCAGGTCGGCCCGGCCATGACATGGCTCAACTCGACCACGCGCAGGCCGGCGAGGGGGCCGGTCGCCATTGTATCTCCCATTTCTACCTTCCTCGAAATATAATCAGCGTCCCTCGAAGACCGGCTTGCGTTTCTCGACGAAGGCGCGGTAGCCCTCGCGGAAATCCGCCGTGCCGAAGGCCGCGAAACCTTCGTCCAGTTCCTCCGGAGTCAGCGGGGCCGGATTGCGCAGGCGGTCGGCGAACTTCTTGTGCCAGCGGTTGACCAGCGGCGCGCCCTCGGCGATGCGGCGGGCCGTGGATGCCGCTTCCGCCTCGACTTCGGCGTCGGGAACGACCCGGTTCACCAGGCCCATCGCCGCAGCCTCGGCGGCATCATAGATGCGCCCTTCAAGCAGGATTTCCATGGCCCTGGCGCGGCCGATCAGATCGATCAGGGCGGCGATCTCGGGATAGGCCATGACCACGCCGATCCGGTTGATGGGCACGCCGAACCGGCTCGATTCGCCGCAGAGCCGCAGATCGCACATCGCGGCGAGTTCCAGGCCGCCGCCGACGCAGAGGCCGCGAATCGCCGCCAGGGTCGGATGCGGGCAGGCGCCGATCTCGCCCATTGCGCCGTGCATCAGCTCACCGTAGGCGCGCGCCTTCTCGATGTCGGCCCGCGCGGTTTCGAATTCCTTGATGTCCGCGCCCGGGCTGAACGCCCGCTCGCCCTGCCCCGTCAGGACGACGCAACGCAAGGAGGCATCGCCGGACAGATCGCCGAAAATCTCGCCCACCGCGCGCCACATGTCGGCGTTCAAGGCGTTGAGCTTGTCCGGCCGGTTGAGGATGACCCGCGCGACGGCATTCTCGACCTCGCACAACACCGTATCCGTCATGAGCTCCGCTCCCGTCCCGTCGGTTCCTTGATCCAAACCTATCAGGCCCGGGACGGAGAGAAAGCCGTCATTTCCCGTAGCCCTTGCGCGCCCGAACCCTTGCGCAAGAAAGCGGCGGGACCTAGTACCGACTATCGGCGGATGGGCGGCGACGGAGGAGAGAGATGCCGGAAAGCCTCGTGGAGAAGACC
>JABIRQ010000111.1 GCA_018699755.1 Rhodospirillaceae bacterium
AGCCGCGAGGTCTCGGCCCTGAAAGAGCAGGAAAGCCGGCGGAAGGCCGAGGCGCGATCCGAGGAAAGCGCACCATCGACCGCCTTGCCGGCCCCCAAAGCCGACTGACCCCGGCCCGCGACGCCTCTCTTATGACGCCGGGCCTTATGACACCCCCCTTATGACACCGGGCTTATGACATCGGGCGACGCCGCCGCGCGCCTCTTCGCCGCGGTCGACACGTCCGATCCCGCGGCCGCCGCCGCCTTGTGCGGCGACCTGGGCGATTCGGTCGGCGGCATCAAGCTGGGCCTGGAATTCTTCGTCGCGAACGGCCCGGTCGCGGTGCGCGCCGCACTGGTCGGCGGCCAGCGCCTGTTCCTGGACCTGAAATTCCACGACATCCCCAACACGGTCGCCGGCGCGGTGCGGAGCGCTTGCGCGCTTGAGCCCGAATTGCTGACGATTCACGCCGCAGGCGGACCCGCAATGATCGAGGCCGCGCGCCGCGCCGCGGAGGAGACCGCCGGAGCGGCCCGCCCGCGCCTGATCGCGGTCACGGTGCTGACCAGCCTGGGAGACGAAGATCTCGACAAAACCGGCCAGCGCGGGCCGGCCGCCGATCAGGTCCTGCGCCTGGCCCGCCTGGCCCGCGAGAGCGGTGCGGACGGGGCGGTCTGCTCGCCCCTCGAAGCGGCCGCCCTGCGCGCCGCACTGGGGCCGGATTTCCTGCTGGTCGTGCCGGGGGTGCGCACGCCCGGCAGTGCGGCCGACGACCAGAAACGGGTGATGACCCCCAGGGACGCGATCGCGGCGGGCGCCGATCGGCTCGTCGTCGGACGGCCGATCACCCGCGCCCAGGACCCCGCCGCCGCGGCGCGGGCCATTGCGAAAGGGATGGCGGGGACTTAAGTCTCCAGCCATGCGTATCCAGGCCAAAATCTGCGGATTGAACGCGGCCGACGACCTCGCCGCGGCCGAGGCTGGGGGCGCGGCCCTGGTCGGTCTCGTCTTCTATGCCCGCTCGCCCCGCTATGTGACGCCGGCCGAGGCCGGGCGGCTGACCGCCACGCTCGCCCCCGGAATCAAGCGGGTCGGCTTGTTCGTCGATGTCGACGACCGCACGATCGCCGAGACCCTGACCCATATCCGCCTGGACCTGCTGCAATTTCACGGCGCGGAAACGCCGGAACGGGTCGCTCAGGCCAAGGCCCAGTTCGGCCTGCCGGTGATGAAGGCCGTGAAGGTGGCGGAGAAGGCCGACCTCAAGACCGCGCGGCCCTATGTCGGCAAGGCGGATTGGATCCTGTTCGATGCCAAGGTGCCGAAGTCCATGACCGACGCCCTGCCCGGCGGCAACGCCTTGTCCTTCGACTGGCGCCTGCTCGACGGACTCGACCTGCCCTGCCCCTGGATGCTGTCGGGCGGGCTGGACCCGGAGAACGTGGCGGAGGCGATCCGCATCAGCGGGGCGCGGGCGGTCGACGTTTCATCCGGGGTCGAGGCCCGGCCCGGACGCAAGGACCCCGGGAAAATTCGCGCCTTTCTGAAGGCGGTCGAGCAGATCTAGCCCCTGGGCCGGGGCGGCGAAGGTCTTTGACCTCCGCCGCGCCGCCTGATTTATTCCCAGCGCGCGAGCGCAACGAGAAGTCGGGACGACAAGTCGGCATGAGTCAGGTCAACACCTATCGCGGCGGCCCCGACGAGCGGGGCCATTTCGGCACTTTCGGCGGCCGCTATGTCGCCGAAACCCTGATGCCGCTGATCCTCGAGCTCGAGAAGGCCTACACGGCCGCCAAGAGCGACCCGGATTTCGCCGCGGAGTTCGACGACTACCTCAAGCACTATGTCGGCCGGCCCAGCCCGCTCTACTATGCCGCGCGCCTGACCGAGCATCTCGGCGGGGCCAAGATCTACTTCAAGCGCGACGAGCTGAACCACACCGGCTCGCACAAGATCAACAACTGCCTGGGCCAGATCCTGATCGCCCGGCGCATGGGCAAGAAGCGCATCATCGCCGAGACCGGCGCGGGACAGCACGGGGTGGCCGCGGCCACGGTCTGCGCCCTGTTCGGCCTGCCCTGCGTCGTCTACATGGGGTCCAAGGATATCAAGCGTCAGGCGCCCAACGTCTTCCGCATGAAACTGCTGGGCGCCGAGGTGGTGCCGGTCGAGAGCGGCTCGAAATCCCTCAAGGACGCCCTGAACGAGGCCCTGCGCGATTGGGTCGCGACGGTCGAGGACACTTTCTACATCATCGGCACGGTGGCCGGGCCGCACCCCTATCCGGCCATGGTGCGCGATTTCCAGTCGATCATCGGGCGCGAGACGCGCGAGCAGATCATGGAAGCCGAGGGCCGACTTCCGGACACCCTGGTCGCCTGCATCGGCGGCGGCTCGAACGCCATGGGCCTGTTCCATCCCTTCCTGGACGATGCCGATGTGGCGATCCACGGGGTCGAGGCCGCGGGCCTCGGCCTGGACACGGACAAGCATGCCGCCTCGCTGACCGGTGGCCGACCCGGCGTGCTGCACGGAAACCGGACCTATCTGCTGCAGACCGAGGACGGCCAGATCCAGGAAGCCCATTCGATTTCGGCCGGCCTCGACTATCCCGGCATCGGACCCGAGCACGCCTGGCTGCACGATATCGGGCGCGTCGAATACGTCTCGGCGACCGACAAGGCGGCGCTCGAAGCCTTCCAGCTCTGCTCCAAGCTCGAAGGGATCATCCCCGCGCTGGAGCCGGCCCATGCCCTGGCCCATGTCATCGAGATCGCGCCCGATCTGCCCAAGGACCATATCCTCGTCATGAACATGTGCGGGCGCGGCGACAAGGACATCTTCACCGTCGCGGAACATCTGAAGGTCGAGTTGTGAGCGCGAGCAGCCGCATCGAACGGCGTTTCGCCGCCTTGAAGGCGCAAGACCGCGGCGCGCTGGTCACCTTCGTCACAGCGGGCGATCCGGACCACGAGACCTCGCGCGCTCTGCTCGAGGGGCTGCCCGGCGCGGGCGCCGATATCGTCGAGCTGGGCATGCCCTTTTCCGACCCGATGGCCGACGGGCCTTCGATCCAGAAGGCCAGCCTGCGGGCGCTGGCATCCGGGGCCAGCCTCAAGCGCACCCTGGAGCTGGCGCGCGCCTTCCGCGACAAGGACCCCGACACGCCGCTGATCCTGATGGGGTATTTCAACCCGATCTACATTTACGGCACCGAGGCTTTCGTGCGCGACGCGGCCGCCGCCGGCGTGGACGGCATGATCGTCGTCGACCTGCCGCCCGAAGAGGACGAGGAACTGCGCCCGGCCGCCGAAAGCGCGGGCATGGCCTTCGTGCGCCTGGCGACGCCGACCAGCGACGAGGCCCGCCTGCCCGCGATCCTGGGAGCGGCCTCGGGCTTCATCTATTATGTTTCCATCCTGGGCATCACCGGCACACGGTCCGCCGGGGAGGACACGGTGCGCGCCGCGGTCGCGCATTTGCGGGCGCAAACCGACCTGCCCCTCGTCGTCGGCTTCGGCATCAAGACGCCCAAGCAGGCGG
>JABIRQ010000186.1 GCA_018699755.1 Rhodospirillaceae bacterium
CGAGAGGACTCCTCCATCACCCGGCCGATCTCCGCCGCCTTGGTCGCCGCCGAATCGGCCGAGGCGCGCAGGCCCTCGCCCTGGTCGCGGAAGGCCGCGCCGACGCGGCCCGCCTTCTCGACCGCGTAATCCGCCGAGGAGGAGAGGGTGCCGGCCTGCTGGCGCAGGATTTCGCCGACGGAGCGCACCTGGGCCGCCGAGTCCTGGGTCGCCTCGCGCAGCATGGTCGCTTGGCGGGCGATATCCTCGTCCAGCACCTCGGACTGGTCGCCGATGCGGGCCGAGAGGCGGCCGAGGTCGTCGACCTGGCGGGAGAGCGTATCGCGCAGCCGCTCGACCTCGCCGGAGACGCGGTCCAGGGTTTCCGCCACCGCGCCCTCCTGGCGGGAGAGGTCGCGGCCGATCTCCTCCGCCTGATGGGCGGCCTGCTCGGCCATCGCCTCGAGCCGGGCGGTCTGCTTGCGGAAGGAATCGCCGAAGGCCTGGACCCGCACTTCGGAGCGTTCGACGGCCCCGGTCAGGGCGCGGGTCTGTTCCTGGACCATGGTCTCGAAGGCGCTGGTCCGCTCCGCCGCGTTCTCGGACGCGCGCGCCAGGGCGGCGACCTGACGGCCCACCGCCTCGCCGATGGAGACGGCGTCCGCCTGGAGCCGGGCCGAGACGCCGCCGGTTTCCTTGCTGTTGCGGGCCAGGATATCGCTGGCCGCCGTCACCTCGCCCATCGCCTCCTTCATGGCCTCGCGCTGGTCGCGGACGGAACCCTGGATGGCCGTGGCATGGCCCGCGACCTCCTCGCTCATCTTCCCGATATCGACCAGATGGGCGTTCAGGACGGTCGCCACGGAACTGGCGTCGCCCGCCGCCTTGCCCGTCGCCTCGGTCATCTCGACGGTCTGCTTGCGCAGGGCGTCGGTCACCCCCTCGACCCGCATGGCGGCCTGGTTGCTCGCCCCGACCAGGGCGTCGGACTGGCGGCGCAGGGCGTCGGAGATGTCGGCGACGCGCTTCTCCGCCGCCGCGTCGCCATAGGTCAGCAGGTCGAGACGCCGTTCGAGGCGCAGGGTGACGCGGCGCAACTGGCTGCCCCGCTCGACATAGAGGATGAGCAGCCAGAGCACCGCGAGGGGCCCGGCCGCGCCGAGCAGGAAGGCCGCGATCTCATGGGGAAGCAGGGCGAAGAGCGAGGACCAGCCGATCCAGATCTCGACATACCAGGCGCAGAGGCCGAGCCAGGCGATGCTGGCCGCAAGACCGGCGATCAGCAGGATGTCGCGCCGGCGCGAGCGGTCGCCGCCGCCGGGCGGCCGGGTGGGGTCTTCGCCCAGGTCACGGCGCAGTCGGCCGATATCGCGCCCCCAGCGTTCGAAGGCGCGGTCTATCCGCTTTCCCCGCTCGGGGCGGGCCTGCGGGGCGCGGGGCGTGGAGTCGCGATCCGTCATGGTGCGGCTAGGCCGCTTTCCGGTGGCGCCGGATGAGGCCGAGGATCTCGGCCGCAGCGTCGGGAATGTTGGTGCCCGGGCCGAAGATCGCGGCCACGCCCAGCTTCTTCAGCATCCCATGGTCCTGGGCCGGGATGACGCCGCCGCAGATCACCAGGATGTCGTCCGCGCCCTGGACACGGAGCGCGTCGAGCAACTGGGGCACCAGGGTCTTGTGGCCGGCCGCCTGGCTCGACACGCCGACGACATGGACGTCGTTCTCGACCGCCTGGCGCGCGGCCTCCTCCGGGGTCTGGAAGAGCGGGCCGACATCGACGTCGAAGCCGATATCGGCGAAGGCGGTGGCGATCACCTTGGCGCCCCGGTCGTGGCCGTCCTGGCCCAGCTTGACCACCAGCAGGCGCGGCCGGCGCCCTTCCTCCTCGGCGAAGGTGGCCACGTCGGATTGGATACGGCCGTAGCCCTCGTCGCCCTCGTAGGCCGCGCCATAGACCCCGCCGACCAGCCGGTTAGTGGCGCGGAAGCGGCCGAAGGCGCCTTCCATCGCGTCCGAGACCTCGCCCACCGTCGCGCGGGCGCGCATGGCCTCGACCGAAAGCGCCAGCAGGTTGCCCTCGCCCGATTCGGCGGCCTGGGCGATGGCCTTCAGGGCGGCAGCGCAGCGCGCCTCGTCCCGCGTCTCGCGCAGGGTCTTCAAGCGGACGACCTGGGCCTCGCGCACCTTGGTCGTGTCGATATCCAAGATATCGACCGTATCGGGATCGGAGGGGCGATAGCGGTTGACCCCGACGATGACCTCCTCGCCCCGGTCGATCCGGGCCTGGCGACGGGCCGCCGATTCCTCGATGCGCAGCTTCGGCATGCCGGCCTCGATCGCCTTGGTCATGCCGCCCAGCGCCTCGACCTCCTCGATCAGCTCCCAGGCCGCGGCGGCGACCGAGGCGGTCAGATGCTCGACGTAGTAGCTGCCCGCCAGCGGGTCGATCACGTGAGGAATCCCAGTCTCCTCGGTGAGGATAAGCTGGGTGTTGCGGGCGATCCGGGACGAGAAGGGGGTCGGCAAGGCCAGGGCCTCGTCGAAGGAATTGGTGTGCAGGGATTGGGTGCCGCCCAGCACCGCGGCCATCGCCTCGTAGGCCGTGCGCACGATGTTGTTGTAGGGGTCCTGCTCGGTCAGGCTGACCCCCGAGGTCTGGCAATGGGTGCGCAGCATCAGGCTGCGCGCGTCCTTGGGCCCGAAGGGTTCCATCAGCTTGGCCCAGAGCAGGCGCGCGGCACGCAGCTTGGCGATCTCGAAGAAAAAGTTCATGCCGATGGCGAAGAAGAAGGAGAGGCGCGGCGCGAAGGCGTCGATATCGAGCCCGCGCCCGGCCGCGGCGCGCACGTATTCCAGCCCGTCGGCCAGGGTGAAGCCGAGCTCCTGAACGACCGTCGCCCCGGCCTCCTGCATGTGGTAGCCGGAGATCGAGATGGAGTTGAAGCGCGGCATCTCGGTCGCCGTGTATTCGATGATGTCCGCGACGATCCGCATCGAGGGCGCGGGCGGATAGATATAGGTGTTGCGGACCATGAACTCCTTGAGGATGTCGTTCTGGATCGTGCCCGACAGCTTGTCGGGGTCGACCCCCTGCTCCTCGCCCACCACGATGAAACCGGCGAGGACGGGCAGCACCGCCCCGTTCATGGTCATCGAGACGCTGACCTTGTCGAGCGGGATGCCGTCGAACAGGACCTTCATGTCCTCGACCGAATCGATCGCCACGCCGGCCTTGCCGACATCGCCGATCACCCGGGGGTGGTCCGAATCGTAGCCCCGGTGGGTCGCCAGATCGAAGGCGACGGACAGGCCGGTCTGACCGTTGTCCAGCCCCTTGCGGTAGAAGGCGTTGGTCTCCTCGGCGGTGGAGAAGCCGGCGTATTGGCGAATCGTCCAGGGCCGGTTCGCGTACATCGTGGCGCGCGGCCCGCGCAGAAAGGGCGCCGCCCCCGGCATGCCGCCGAGATGATCGAGCCCTTCGAGGTCCTCGGCCGTGTAAAGCGGCTTCACCCGGACCCCGTCCGGGCTGTCCCAGGACAGGGATTCGGGGTCGCGGCCCTTCAGCTCGGCCTCGGCCAGGGCGCGCCAGTCCTCCAGCGATACCTTCGGAAACTTCGCCATACCCTCGTTCTCCTTGCGGGGTCCGAGTATAGGCTACTCCGCGAAAAAGCGCATAGGCGCGTCCCGATCCCGGTTAAAGAGGCCAGTCCGGATTGGGGATGTCCTCGAAGACCTTGCGCAACCCATCGGACCACTCCGCGCGTATCTTGGCGAAATATGGGTCCGCATCGTCGATGCGCTGGCGATGCCCCAAGTGAAGGCTGTCGCGCCGATAGAAGGCCAGGTCGATGGGCGGCCCGACCGAGACGTTGGAGCGCATGGTCGAATCGAAGGAGATGAGGGCACATTTCGCAGCCTCGGCGAAGCCCGTATCGGCATCGATCATGCGGTCGAGCACGGGCTTGCCGTACTTGACCTCGCCGATCTGGAGATAGGGGGTTTCGCGCGACGCCTCGATGAAATTTCCGGCGCTGTAGATCATGTAGAGACGCGGTTCGCCCCCTGAGATCTGGCCGCCCAGGATGATCGAGGCGTTGAAGTCCAGATTGTGCTGCTGCAGGGACGGCCCGTCGATCTGGAAGACCTCGCGCATGGCGCGGCCTACGGTCCGGGCCGCCTGGTACATGGTCGGGGCGGCGTGGAGATCCAGCGACCCTTCGCCATGGCCCAGGTCGTCGGCCAGGACGCGCTCGACCGACTGGGTGATCGAGAGATTGCCCGCGCTCAACAGCACGAAGACGCGCTCTCCCGGCTTTTCGAAGACATGCATCTTCGAAAAGGTCGAAACCCGGTCCACCCCGGCATTCGTGCGCGAATCCG
>JABIRQ010000115.1 GCA_018699755.1 Rhodospirillaceae bacterium
CGAGCAGAAAACGACGTCCAAGAATCCGCGCTCGACCGTCGGCACGGTGACGGAGATCTACGACTATCTCCGCCTGCTCTATGCCCGGGTCGGCATCCCCTACTCCCCGGCCACGGGCCTGCCGATCGAGAGCCAGACGGTCAGCCAGATGAGCGACCGCATCCTGGCCCTGCCCGAGGGCACGCGGCTCTACCTGCTCGCCCCCATCGTGCGCGGGCGCAAGGGCGAGTACCGCAAGGAACTGGCCGACCTGAGGAAGCGCGGATTCCAGCGGGTGCGGATCGACGGCGAGATCCACGATCTCGAAAACCCGCCGGCCCTGAACAAGAAGCTGAAGCACGATATCGAGGTGGTGGTCGACCGCCTGGCGGTGCGCGCGGACCTGGGCAACCGGCTGGCCGATTCCCTGGAGACGGCGCTGCACCTGGCCGACGGGCTGGTCTTCGCCGATGACGCGGATTCGGGCGAGCGGCACACGTTTTCCGCCAAGTTCGCCTGCCCCGTCTCGGGCTTCACCATCGACGAGATCGAGCCGCGGCTGTTCAGCTTCAACAACCCCTACGGCGCCTGCCCGTCCTGCGACGGGCTGGGGGTGCAGATGGAGTTCGACGCCCAACTGGTGGTGCCGAACGAAGGGTTGAGCCTGCGCGAGGGCGCGATTTCGCCCTGGTCGCGCAGCCCGTCGCAATATTACGACCAGACCATCGACAGCCTGGCGCGGCACTACAAGGTTTCGACGGCGGTGCCGTTCCGCGACCTGCCGGAAAAGGTGCGCCAGGCGATCCTGTTCGGTTCGGGGTCCGTGAAGGTCACCATGCGCTACGACGACGGGCTGCGCCAATACGAGACGAGCAAGGCGTTCGAGGGGGTCGTGCCGAACCTGGAGCGGCGCTGGCGCGAGACGGACAGCACCTGGATCAAGGACGAGCTGAGCCGCTATCAGACCTCGCGCCCCTGCGAGGCCTGCGGCGGCCACCGACTGAAGCCCGAGGCCCTGGCCGTGAAGATCCGCGAGCGGACGATCAGCGAGGTGGCGGAGTTGAGCGTCGCCCAGGCCCATGCGTGGTTCGGAAGCTTGGCCGAGGACCTGACGGAGAAGCAGCGCGAGATCGCCGCGCGCATCCTGAAGGAGATCAACGAGCGCCTGAGCTTCCTGATGGATGTGGGGCTGGAATACCTGACCCTGAGCCGGGGCAGCGCGACCCTGTCGGGCGGGGAAAGCCAGCGCATCCGCCTGGCCTCGCAGATCGGCTCGGGCCTGACCGGGGTGCTCTACGTCCTCGACGAACCCTCGATCGGCCTGCACCAGCGCGACAACCGGCGCCTGCTCGAGACCCTGCGGCGGCTGCGCGACCTGGGAAACACCGTGATCGTCGTGGAGCATGACGAGGACGCGATCCGCTCGGCCGACTATCTGATCGATATGGGGCCGGGCGCGGGCATCCATGGCGGCCAGGTCATCGCCGCCGGCCTGCCGGACGAGGTCATGCGCTCGACCGAGAGCCTCACGGCCCAGTACCTGACGGGATTCCGGCAGATTCCGGTGCCCAAGGACCGGCGCAAGGGGCACAAGGGCCAGGTCCTGACCGTAACCGGCGCGCGCGAGCACAACCTGCAGAACGTTTCGGCCGATATCCCGCTCGGCACCTTCACCTGCGTCACCGGCGTGTCGGGCAGCGGCAAATCGACCCTGATCATCGACACGCTCTACAAGGCGATGGCGCGGCGCATCTCCGGCGCGCGGGCGATTCCGGGCGAGCATGATGGCATCGACGGGCTGGAGCATCTGGACAAGATCGTCGATATCGACCAGTCGCCCATCGGGCGCACCCCGCGCTCCAACCCCGCGACCTATACCGGCGCCTTCTCGCCCATGCGCGACTGGTTCGCCGGCCTGCCCGAGGCCAAGGCGCGCGGCTACAAGCCCGGACGCTTCAGCTTCAACGTCAAGGGCGGGCGCTGCGAAGCCTGTCATGGCGACGGGGTGATCAAGATTGAGATGCATTTCCTGCCCGACATCTACGTCCAATGCGACGTCTGCAAGGGCAAGAGATACAATCGGGAGACCCTAGAGGTTACCTTTAAGAACAAATCTATAGCGGATGTTCTTGATATGACGGTGGAAGAAGGGCGCGGCTTCTTCACCGCCGTGCCGACGATCCGCAACAAGCTCGAGACCCTGGAGCGGGTCGGCCTCAACTACATCCATCTGGGCCAGCAGGCGACGACCCTGTCGGGCGGCGAGGCGCAGCGGGTGAAGCTGGCCAAGGAACTGTCGCGCCGGGCCACGGGGCGGACCCTCTATATCCTGGACGAGCCGACCACCGGCCTGCATTTCGAGGACGTGCGCAAGCTGCTCGACGTGCTGCATGCCCTGGTCGAACAGGGCAACACGGTGGTGGTGATCGAACACAATCTCGAAGTCATCAAGACCGCCGACTGGATCCTCGACTTGGGCCCCGAGGGCGGCGACAAGGGCGGCCGCATCGTCGCCGCCGGCACGCCGGAACAGGTCGCCGCCGTCGAGGCCAGCTACACCGGCCAGTATCTCGCCCCCTACCTCGCCCTGCCCAAGAAAGCCAAGAAGAAGCGGGCCTAGGGCGTCCCGACCGGGCGCGTGGGCCAGCCGATGCCGCCGAGGGCCGCGGTGATGGCGGCCTGGGCTTCTTCCTGGGCGAAAAGCGGATAGGTGTGGCGGAATTTGACGAACCAGCCCTTCGTCTCGAACAGCATGAGGCTGGAGGCCACCGCCGCCCCGGACTGGGGATCCGTGAATGCGAACAGGAACAGCAACCCGCCATCGGGCGGCCCGCCGGGCCAGGACGGCACCGGGCCGGTCCCCTTCACCTCGGCATCCGGCTTGGCGCGCAGGGCCTCCGCGGCCGCCACCCTGAATTCCGGCTCCAGCGCCTCGCCGGCACGGATCTCGGTGACATAGATCGTCAAGGTGCCGCCCGGGCCGTCGTAGCCGACCGCGACGTCGCTGCCGTCGAGCACGAAGGTCGTGGCCTCGCCCCGCTCGAAGCCGCCGAGGTTGGGCGGGAAAGCCGCACCGCTTGCCTTGTGGACCAGGCTTCCACCTTCCGCCGGGCCAGCCCAAGCGTCGGACAGCAAAGCCACCAGCCGCCCCAGTTCGGCATGGGCCGCCTGGGCCCTGTCCATGCGCTCGGTCTGGAAATACGAAGCCCGCAGCAGGAGCAGGAGTTCGACCCGGAACGGGTGATCCGCGCCGTAGGCCGCGATCAGGCGTTGCTCCGCCCGCTCGAGTTCGGCCGTGGCGGCGGTCGGATCGCCGGCGCGCAGCAACGCGAAGCCGGTGCGGTAGCGCAGCGCGGCCTCGGCCTCGGCGGCCAGGTCCGGCGCGGCCAGGGAGTCTCGATAA
>JABIRQ010000204.1 GCA_018699755.1 Rhodospirillaceae bacterium
GAACAGGTCTTCATGAACACCCCGGCGCATCTCCGCTACATGGCCAAGACCATCCGGGACCTGGGGGTGAAGCCCGAGATCGAGGTGTTCGAAAGCGGCCATATCCGCTTCGCCCTGCAAATGATGGAAGAGGGCCTGATCGAGGAGCCGCCGCTGTTTCAGTTCTGCCTCGGCATTCCCTGGGCCGCGCCGGCGACCCCGGCCGCCGCCCAGTTCATGAAGAGCATGCTGCCCGGGAACGCCATCTTCGCCGGCTTCGGCATCTCGCGCTGGGAATTTTCGATGGTCGCCGAAATGATGAACATAGGCGGCCACTGCCGGGTCGGGCTGGAGGACAATCTCTATCTCGGCAAGGGCGAGTTCGCCAGCAACGCCCAGCTCGTCGAGAAGGCGGCGCGCATCATCCGCGAGCTCGACGGCGAGCCGGCGGAGCCCGCACGGGCGGCCGAACTGCTGCAGCTTCCGCCCCGCGGCCAATCCGCCCCGGCCTCGGCTTAGAAACGGCCGGCGGACTCTTTCCACCCCCACCCTAACCCTTCCCCACAAGGGGGGAGGGAATTGGCTGCGGTCTGTGTCTATTTCTCCCTCCCCCTCAATGGGGGAGGGGTGGGGTGGGGTGAAGACATGTCGTCTCGAAATCGTGTCCTAGGCCGGGGGCAAGTCGCTTGAGCACCCACCACCTGACCTTGCCCATCTACAAGCTGGGCGCTTTCGCGGAACGGCTGTTCCGCGGCGGCCCGACAGCCGTTTGCGTGCTCGATTCGGCGCAGGAGGCGGTCCTCGACGCAGCGACGATGCAGGCCATCGCGACCGAGAACAATCTCGGCGAGACGGCCTTCATCGGGCGCCGGGGAAAAGGCTGGTGGATCCGCTGGTTCACTCCGATCTGCGAGGTCGATCTGGCCGGGCATCCGACCCTGGCCGCCGCCTGGGTGGTGTTCGAACGATGTGGCGAAACGGGAGGACGGGTCGTTTTCGAGGGACCGCTCGGCCCGCTGCCGGTCGAACGCGACGGCAATCTGCTGCGCATGGATTTCCCCGCCGTGCCGGCGCGGGCGGAGGTAGCCCCGGCGGAGATCGTCGCGGCCGTCGGCGCGGACCCGGTCGCCTGTTTTCGCATGGACCCGATTCACCGGGTCGAATACCGCATGCTGGTCTATCCCGACGAAGCGCGGCTGCGCGGGCTTTCGCCCGACTACCGGGTACTGAAGGAACGCCGGGTCAACATCCTCGCCACCGCGCCAGGAAGCCCAGAGGGCGGCATCGATTTCGTCAGCCGCATCTTCTGCCCGGCCGTGGGCGAGGACGAGGACCCCGTGACCGGCTCGGCCCATTGCACCAGCGCACCCTATTGGGCCGCGCGGCTGGGCCGAGACGACCTGGTCGCGCGCCAGCTTTCGCGCCGCGAGCCGGAAATCCGGTGCGAGACGCGCGGCGACCGTGTCGTCCTGTCCGGGCGTTGCGTTCCCTATCTCGAAGGCCGAATCGACGTGCCGCTTCTGGCCGCGCCGTGACGCCCGGCGGCGCCGGCACTCCGGAAGGAAACCTGAAGGCCCTGTTCTGGATGAGCGGGGCGCTCGCGTCCTTCGCGCTCATGGGCATCGCCGGGCGCGAGCTCTCAGCGGAAATCGGCGCCTTCCAGATCGTCTTCTTCCGCAGCGCCGTGGCCACCACGATCCTGTTCGTCCTGGCCGGCCGGCGGCTGCCGGTCGTCCTGCGCACGACCAAGCTCAAGACCCATCTGATCCGCAACACGATCCATTTCGCGGGGCAATGGGGCTGGTTCTACGGCATCTCGGTGATCACCCTGGCCGAGGTCTTCGCCATCGAGTTCACCACGCCGATCTGGACCGCCCTGCTCGCCGCCCTGTTCCTGGGCGAGAAGATCGACGCCTTGCGTGCCGTCTCGATCGCCGTCGGCTTCGCCGGCATCGTCATCATCCTGCGCCCTGGCATGACCCCGGTGGAGCCCGCCGCCCTGATCGTCCTGGCCGCCGCCTTCGCCTACGCCACCGCCTTCGCCATGACCAAATACCTGACCCGGTGGGACGACGCCTTCACCATCGTCTTCTATATGAATCTGATCCAGCTTCCCCTCGGCCTCGCGACCGCGCTGCCCGGCTGGGTCACGCCGTCACCCGCTCTGTGGCCCTGGGTCGCGGCCGTGGGCGTCGTCGGCATCACGGCCCATTACTGCCTGACCCGGGCTTTCGTCCTGGCCGACGCCTCGCTTGTCGCACCGCTGGACTTCATGCGCCTGCCGCTGATCGCCGTGGTCGGCTGGCTGGCCTATGACGAGGTCCTCGACCCCTATGTCCTGCTGGGCGCGGTCGTGATCTTCGGCGGCAACTACCTCAACATTCGCTCCGGTCGCCGTCGGCGGAAAAAGCCATGAACGGCTTAGGCAGCCGAGCGCTCAGGCGAAGGTCGGCGCAATAAAATTGGTGCAGATGTATTTCGGACCGCTGACCACAGGGGCACCGCGATGGCGGTACATCCAGGACACCGGAAAGAAAGCCACGCGCCCCTCGCGACCGGCGCGATGCTCGTGCCCTGGTCCTCGAACTCGGTATGGCCGCCCTCCTCCACCGTGTTGAAATACCATTGCACGGCCAAGACCCGGCGGAAGGTCTGCTTGCTGCTGCAGTCGATGTGCCAGTCGAAACCGTCGCCGGTCTCGTATTTCTTGAGACGGAAGCTTTCGGTGATGAGGTCCTTGTGCTCGCTGCCGGCCATGAACTTGACGGCCTGCTGGTAGCGCGGGAAATGCTCGAACAGGCTCTTCAGCAGGGCCTGGACGACGTCCTGCCATTCGTCGGTCACGAGCATCAGCTCGGTCGTCCGCTTCTGCTCGATCAGCTCGGCGCCCTGGTTGCCGGAGACCATGCCCGGAAAGCGGCGCGGGTCGGCCTCGAAGCGCGCGATGATGTCTGCGCAGAACTCCGACGGGATC
>JABIRQ010000232.1 GCA_018699755.1 Rhodospirillaceae bacterium
ACGGCCGCGAGCCGCAGCGTTTCGCCATCGGCCAGAACCAGGGTCTGGCCATCCGCCGCGGCCGCGACGCGGAATTCCTCGGCGCCCGCCGCCGGGGCGGCCCAGGCAAGCGCGCAGAAAACGGCGCAAAGAGTACGAGAAAGGCCGGTCATCGCCCTTCATCATAGCGCCGCCATCGCCCATAGTCGGGCCTGCCGATCAGCATGCCGAGGCGCGCCCATGGCCCGAGAAGACCTGTTCCCCTCCATCGAACCTTTCGAGACCGGCCGGATGGCCCTCAATCCGCCCCACGAGATGTATTGGGAACAGTCGGGCAATCCGGACGGCGTGCCCGTGGTCTTCCTGCATGGCGGGCCGGGGGCCGGGGCCGGCCCGTCCCATCGGCGCTTCTTCGACCCGGCCCACTACCGCGTCGTGATCTTCGACCAGCGCGGGGCCGGCCGTTCGACTCCTCTGGGCGAGTTGTCGAACAACACCACCGGCCATCTGATCGCGGATATCGAGAAGCTGCGGACGCATCTGGGGATCGAACGCTGGATCGTCTTCGGCGGCTCCTGGGGCAGCACCCTCGCCATCGCCTATGCCCAGGCCCACCCCGAGCGGGTCCTCGGCCTCTGCCTGCGCGGGATCTTCCTGTGCCGGCGCTTCGAGATCGACTGGTTCCTCTATGGCATGCGCGCGATCTTCCCGGAGAACTGGCGGCGCTTTGCCGGGCATCTGCCGGCGGAGGAGCGGGCCGACCTGCTGGGCAACTACCACCGCCGCCTGATCGACCCGGACCCGGCGGTCCATATGGCGGCGGCCAAGAGCTGGAGCGCCTATGAAGGTGGCTGCTCCACCCTGCTGCCCAGCCCGGAGACCGTGGCCGGGTTCCAGAACGACCGCCTGGCCCTGGGCCTGGCCCGGATCGAGGCCCACTATTTCGTCAACGACGTCTTCCTGCCCGACAACGCGCTGCTCGACGCGGTCGAGCGCATCCGCCGCATCCCCGCCGTCATCGTCCAGGGCCGCTACGACATCGTCTGCCCCGTGCGAACGGCGGACGAACTGGCCGAAGCCTGGCCCGAGGCGACCTATCGCGTGATCCCCGATGCCGGCCATTCGGCCATGGAACCGGGCATTCGCGCCGGCCTCGTCGCCGCGATGGAGGAATTCAAGACGCTGGCGCGGCCCTAATGCCGACGTGGCCCAACTCAGCGTGCGACTGGGACGCGCGGCCGCCGCGCTTGCGCGAAAACGGGAAAACTTTAAGATGCGCGGGCCGTGCGTGGCCGAGATCGGTCACTTGCTACGGGATGGGGGATTGGCGATGACCGTTTCCGCGATACGGCGCATTTGTGCAGCCGTCTTCTGCGTGGCCGCCTTGGCGGGCGCGCCCGTCGCTGCTTGGGCCGAAGACGACCCGACCCTTTTCACCTTCCAGGGCGGCGTCTTCGACGCCATCCAGGACGACAACACGGCCGGCGCCTTCGCCTTCGAGGTGCGCGGCGGCGAGCGTTTCCTGATCTTCAAGCCCTTCGGCGGCATGATGGGCACCTCGGACGGGGCCTTCCACGCCTATGGCGGCATCCTGACCGATATCTATTTCGGCCGGCGGATCGTCCTGACCTTCGGCTTCGCCCCCGGCGTCTACGCCGACGGCAACGGCAAGCCCCTGGGCTATTGGCTCGAATTCCGCTCGTCGGGCGAGCTGGCCTACCGCTTCGACGACCGCTCGCGCATCGGCCTCATGGTCAACCACATCTCCAACGCCGATATCGGCGACAAGAACCCCGGCACCGAAATCCTGATGCTGAGCTATTCCACCCCGCTCTCAAAGATTTTCGGCGACTAGCCATTCCCGCCGCACCGGCTCGACCGAATAGAGGTCAAGCCGACCCGGCCATGCTATAACCCCCGGCGCAACGGCGCCCGTAGCTCAGCAGGATAGAGCACCAGATTCCTAATCTGGGGGTCGCAGGTTCGAGTCCTGCCGGGCGCGCCAATTTCTTATCGTCGCCGGGTCGGCGGCGGCGCCCGGACAGGCGCGCGATAGATGGGGGAGACCATGGCCAATTTGAATTTCGAACGCGCCGAATACGCCCAGCGCCTGGATGGGGTGAAAAAGCGGATGGCCTCGGAGGGCATCGACGTGCTCGTCGTGACCGAGCCGTCGAACATGAACTACCTGACCGGCTACGACGCCTATTCCTTCTATGTCGTCCAGGCGGTGATCGTGGCGCTCGATTCGGAGCTGCCGATCTGGACCGGCCGCTTCATGGACGCGGTGTCGGCGCACAGCACGACCTATCTGCCCGCCGACCATATCCTCCCCTATCCCGACAACTACGTGCAGTCGGCCGAGCGCCATCCGATGGAGTTCATCGGCCGGATCGTCGCGGACAAGGGCTGGGGCGCGAAGACCCTGGGCGTGGAGATGGGCGCCTATTACTACACAGCCCGCTCCCATGCCGAGTTGCAGAAAACCCTGCCCGACGCCCGTTTCAAGGATGCGGAGCTGCTGGTCAACTGGGTCCGCATCGTCAAGAGCGAGCGGGAGCTCGAATATATGCGCGCCGCCGGCGCGACCACCGACCTGATGGTCGAGGCGGCGAAGAACGCGGCGCACCCCGATATCCGGGAATGCGATCTCGCCTCCGCCATCGTCGAGGTCCAGATGAAGGGGACCGAGCGGTTCGGCGGGATGCCGAGCTCCGGCGCGCCCCTGATCATGGCCGGCGCGCGGGCCAACGAACCTCATCCGGCCTGGAACGACCAGCTGCTGGGCAACGACATCCCGATCAACATCGAGATGGCCGGGGTCTGCCGCCGCTACCACGGTCCGATCAGCCGCACCTTCTATCTCGGCAGCCCGCCCCAGGACTACCGCGACTTCGCGGCTCGGGTCGTCGAGGGGGTCGCGGCCGCCCTGGACGTGGTCAAACCGGGCACGACCTGCGAGGAGGTCGAGGCCGCCTGGCGCAAGACCATCGCCAAATGGGGCCTGGAGAAGGAGGCGCGCCTCGGCTATCCCACGGGCATCGCCTATGCGCCGACCTGGGGCGAGCGCACGGCGAGCCTGCGCAAGGGCGACCTGACCGTGCTGGAGGCGGGCATGGTCTTCCACATGATGGCCGGCATCTGGAACGAGGCCACGGGCGTCACCATCACCCAGACCTTCATCGTCACCGACACCGGCCACGAAGACCTGACCAAGAGCCCCCGCGAGCTGATCGTGATCGACTAACCGGCGGGGAATAGGCGCGCCGGAAAACTTACGCCAGCGGCACTTCGAGGTAGCAGCCGAACTCGGCCAGGAAATCCACGGCCACGCAGGCATGGACCCGGCCCTGGCGGTCGTCGAAGACGGCGGGCGGGTTCAGGGGAAAGACCGGCTGGTGCCAGACGCCGGGGTCGATATGGACGCCGAAGCGGCCGTCGAACCGGAAGGCGCGGAAATCGGCCGGCGTGACGTCGTCGCCCGGCTTGGCGAGCAGGGCGACGAACCCGGTGCCGGCGCGCGGGCAGAAGATCTGGCCGCCGTCGGGGTGGTAATTCGCCTCATGGGTCAGGATGCATGAGCGGTCGGCCGGTTCCGTCGCCGCGTCGGCCGTGGCCGGATCGCCGTACCAACCCGTGACATAGCTGCGCCCGACCGCCCGGTTGACGGCCAGCATCAGGCCGCCTCGGGCCTCCATCTCGAACACGCCCTCGGCCGTGCCGCCCTCGTCCCCCGTGCCGGGAACCAGCGGGCGGCGGCCCCGGACCGGCCAGGGCATGATCGTCACCTCGGCCGTGGCGAAATCGGCGACCGGGCGGCCGCAGCCCGCCAGGCTCTCCGCCGTCGCGGCGGCCAGGGGCACGGCATGGACCGCCGCCTCGCCCCGCGCGACCGAAGGCATCGCGGCCAGGTCGTGGCCGGCGAAATTGGAGAGTTCGAAATCGTCCATCCGCGCGCTCATCGGAATGTCACCTTGGACACGCGCCGGGCAGGCCCCACGACCATCCATTCGTCATGCCCCCGCGAAGCCCGGGGCATCCAGAGCGTTGGTCGCCTGGATTGCCCGGGCGGAGCCGGGCAATGACGAACATGTTGGGAATCGAGAAAGAAACGGGGACCAACGGCCACGCGGTGGCTCCGTCCTATAGGGAAAAAGCCTAGCCCCAGCTTCGCACCTTGCCGGTGTCGACATGGACGAAACCGGATTTGGGATAATAGCCGACGCCGCCCAGCTTGAGCTCCAGCGCCGTCTTGCGCAGGCGGGACAGGCTGCGGTCGGGCAGGTGGATGTCCACCGCCATGCCGCGCATGTGGTAGCTCTTCTTGGCCACGCCCTTGGATTTCTTGCGTAGCTTGGCGTTGGTCGCGGGCGAGCGATAGCCCGAGATCAGGTCGAAGGGCGAATCGCTGATCATCTTGCGCCGCAGGGTGTGGAGCAGGTCGAAGAGCTTGGGGTCCATCGCGATCTCGTCGCCCGTGCGCCAGTCGCGCAGCACCGCGTTGAGCGCGCGGCAGGCGTCGGGGCGGTACGCGCCCTCGGCCCAATAGACGGTATCCAGAACCTCGCCCGTGTGGAGATTCTTCAGCGCCAAGCTGCGCGGCGCGCCGCCCGTGGCCTTCGCCAGGGCGACGGACGGATCGACGATGCCGCAAGCCGCAGCGGTGAGAACGATACCCGTGAGTCCTTTAAGGACTCCGCGCCGAGTCGGCGCAGAAAAACCATGCGGCACCAGGGCCCTCCAAAACCAAACGCTCGTCCGCGGGCCCTTATGCCGGGCCCGTCGTTCGCCGGGATACTACGAATATCGTTAACGCATTGCAAACAATGGATTGAGGCGAGGTTTTGAGACCTTAAAGAGAAACACCCGGGCCGAGCAGCGCGGCCTTGAGGGTCTTGTCCCGGCCATAGACATCGTCGCGGAAATGCACCGTGCCGTCCTTGTTGGTCCAGGCCGTGAGATAGGTGATGTGGACCGGCAGCGCCTCCGCCAGGCTGATCACCTGGGATTGTTCCGAGGCGATCGCCGCGTCGATCTTCTCGCGGGACCAGCCCTGGCTGGCGAGCACGACCTCGGCGAATTCGCGCGGCTTGTGCACCCGGATGCAGCCATGGCTGAAGGTGCGCTCGTATTTGTTGAACAGGGACTTCGACGGCGTGTCGTGCATGTAGATGTTGTGGGAGTTCGGGAACATGAACTTGACCCGGCCCAGGGCGTTCCCTTCGCCCGGCCGTTGACGGATCTTGTAGCCGAAGCTGCTTTTCGAAACCGTGCTCCAATCGATGCTTCTCGGATCGAGCGGCACGGCCTCCTCGCTCCAACCGCTCAACAGCTCGTAGTTGTGGGCGGCGAGATAGCCCGGATCCTCCTTGATCTTGGGCAGTAGCTCGTTGCGCGCGATGCTCGGCGTCACGTTCCAATAGGGATTGACCACGACATAGGTCATGTCCTTGCTGAACACCGGCGTCCGGAAATAGGGCCGGCCGATCACGACCCGGCTGACGAAGACCGTCTTGGCTCCGTCCACGACCTTGGTGTGGAAATCGGCCAGATTCACGAAGACGTAGCGCCGGCCGAGATCGTCCTCCATCCAGCGCCGCCGCTCCATGTTCAGCATGATCTGGTCGACCCGCTCTTCCGCCGTCACGTTCAGCGCCGCCAGGGTGGCGGGACCGACCCGGCCGTCGGGCTCGAGCCCGTGGCGGTTCTGGAAGGTGACCAGGGCGCTCTTGAGGGGCTCGTCGTAGAAATCGGCCGGCCCGCCCTGGGCGGTCAGGTCCTCGTAGGGATCCAGGTCGCCCTCGGCGCGCAGGCGGGCGCGTAGCTGGACGACCCGGGGATCGGTCATGCCGGGATCCAGGGTCTCCTCCCCCTCGGCCACCTTCGGCCAGCCGCCGGCGGCCGCCAGAGCGCGGTAATGGGCCAGGGTGTCGCGCAGGCGGCGGTATTCGTCCTGCTGGGGTTCGAAACTCGCGAGGAACAGCGCGACGTCGGGCGCCTGGGCGGCGCGGCGGATGACATCGGCGGGCACCACGCCGGTCGGCGTCAGATAATGCTCGGGATCGACCTTGCTCGGCTCCAACCGGCCCGCGGAAAGGTCCGAGGCGAGGCGGATCACCGCGAGGCTGAGCCGGATTTCGAGCGCGGCCAGGTCTTCCGGCGTCGAGGCCGCCATCAAGCTGCGAATCCCATCAAGGCCGTAATTGCGCGGATCCAAGCCGTTGCGGTCCATATCGGCGATCACCTCGGCGGTCTGGCGCGCGGTGGGGCCGACGCCGACAGTCTCGTCGACCCAGACGGTCGCCATGTTCCGCTCGCGGTAGAAAGCATCGAGAACGGCGAGATCGCGCTCGTCGCGCTCCGAGGTCATCTGCCCCGCGCCGGTCGCGAGCTGGGCGGCCAGCGCCTCGGACAGGTGGTCGGCGGCGGCGGGCGCGGCGAACAGGCAGCAGACGACCAGGGCGGCCAGATCGGAACGGCGGAACAAGCGCATGGCGAATATCCTGTGGATCGTGTTGGATTGGTGGGCTAGGGACGCATACTAGCGCAAATTCTCGCCCGTTCGGTGTTGCGAATGTCTGAATCGGATCCGACCGGCGGTCCCGACGCCGTGGCGGACGCTAACGGGCGAAACCCGCCATCCGCGCCCGCACCAGGGCGGTGACCATCTCGTTGACTGGGGCTTTGAGGCCCAGTTTGGCCGCCTCGACGGGAATCGCGCCGTTGATGGCATCGATCTCGCAGCGCCGCCCGGCTTCCAGATCGAGCAGGAGCGAGGGTTTGGCGTCGGGAATCTTGGCGCCGAAATCGCGGACATAGGCGACCGGTTCGTCGATCTCGACGGCGATGCCCTTGGCCTTGGCGACCGCGAAGGCTTCGGCCGCGCAAGCCGAGGCGACCCGCCAGGCGTCCGCGTCCGCCATGACCCCGCCGATGGTCAGGCCGGTGAGGCCGCAGGCGCCGCTGAAACAGACATTGCAGATCAGCTTTTCCCAGACCATGCGATGCACATCGTCATAGGTCGCGGTCTTGAAGCCGGCGCCCCGCCAGACCTCGGCGACGGCGTCCAGGGCCGGGGTCACCGGCCCCTCGTATTCGCCCAGGCGCACAAGCTCCCAACCGTTGTGGTGGACATGGCCGGGCCCACGCATCGACGCGCCGAAGCCGCCCACCACGCCGATCGCGACATGGGCGGAGTCGCCCAGGACGGCGCGGGTCTTCTCGGCGCTGCCCAAGCCGTTCTGGATGGTCAGGACGACGGTGTCGGGGCCGACCAGGGGCGCGGCGCTTTGCGCCGCCGCTTCGACATCCATCGCCTTGGTCGCGACGATGACGAGATCGCAGCGCCCGGCCTCGGCCGCCTCTGTCGTCGCATGGAGGCGCGCCACCCGGTCGCCGCTCGCGCCCTCGACCCGCAACCCCTTCTCGCGCATGGCCGCGACATGCTCCGCCCAGGCGTCGATCGCCCAGACCTCGTGCCCCGCATCGGCGAGCAGCCCGGCGTAGACGGAGCCCATGGCCCCCGTGCCCAGAACGGCGATCTTCATGGGCCCTTCCTAGGCTCAGTCCGCCGCCAGGCGCTGGCGCGCGACATGGGGCGCGTAGAGAAGCTGGATCGTGGGCCCCGCGCGGCGGGTGTCGTGGGCGTTGACCCACATGCGCACCAAGTGGCGTTTGTGCGCGCCGTCGTCGCGATATTCAGTGCGGGAATGGAGGACGGCGTAGTTGTTGACGTATTGGATGTCGCCCGGCTCCAGCTCCATGCGGATCTGCATCTCGGGCCTCGCGGCAACCGCGTCGAAATAGTCCAGGGCCTCGTGTTCCAGGTCCGTCAGGACCACACCCTCCTTGACCGCCCATTCGACCGGGTTGCGGTTGTAGCAGCAGTGCAGGATGCCGACATGGAAGGCGAAGACCGGAATCCGCTCGGCGGAGACCGCCGCCTCGCCCGCCTCGTGCTCGCCCCGCCGGTGGTGATGGAAGCCGCGTTGGAGAACGGCGAGCAGGTCGGGGCGCTCGGCCAGGATGGCGTTGTAGACGCTGGCCGCGCTGACCAGAATCGACAACCCGCCCTCGGCCGCCTTGCCCAGGCTCAACAGCCCGACGATATCGGCCCCGTCCGTGTGGAAGGGCAGCAGTTTGTTGGAGCTGTAGCCGCGCGTCTTGTGATCGTAGGGCAGGCCCTTGTCGGTCACGTCGATCTTGCGGTCGCCCTTGTGGGTCTGCTCGACGATGACGCCCAGATGGGCGCTGACGATGGCGTAGCAGAGCAGCGCTTCGTCGTAGCTGTAGCGCGCGAAGGGAAAGCCCGTGAACAGGGCGAAGCCCGCGCCCGTCTCCAAATCCTCCAGCGCGCCGGCCAGGGCCGGGCCGAACGTCGGCAAGGGACAATCCTCGCGCCGGATCTCGTGGAAGGGGGTGCCGGTGGCGACGGCCCGGCGCATCGCGGCGTCGAGATCGGCCAGGGCAGTCTCGCCCAACGGACGGGCCCAGGACCGGCGGACAGGGAAATCCGCCGCGGTCCAGGCGCTGGAATCGGAAACGGGTTGGAGCTGGCTTGCCATGGCAACGGCAGAATAGCGCCGGCCTAGCCGCCGAGAAAGAGCCTGCCCACCTCCGGGTTGCGCAGCAGCGCGTCGCCCGTATCGGCCATCACGACCCGGCCGGAGACCAGGACATAGCCGATATCGGCGAATTCCAGCCCCTTCTTGGCGTTCTGCTCGACCAGGATGATGGTCTTGCCCTCGGCGGACTTGAGATCGTCGAGGATTTCGAAGACCTGGTCGATGAAGCGCGGCTCCAAACCGATTGAGGGCTCGTCGACCAGCAGGACCTTGGGCTCCATGATCAGGGCCCGGCTGATTTCGAGCAGGCGCCGCTCCCCGCCCGAGAGCACGCCCGCCTTCTGGTGGCGGCGTTCGGCCAGGCGGCCGTATTTGCCGAACACCCGGTCGGCGGCCTGGCGCGCCTCGGTCGGGCGGTTCTTCAGGAAACCGCCCATGAGGAGATTTTCCTCGACGGTCATTTCCGGAAAGACAGAATTATCCTGCAGGATGTATGCGATGCCGGCCCGGCGGAGCTTTTCCTTGGACGACAGGCGGGTCACCTCCTCGCCCGCCACGGTGATGCGCCCGCCGAACAGATCAGCGAAGCCGAAGATGGTGTGCAGCACGGTCGATTTGCCCGCGCCGTTGGGACCGATCAGGCAAAGCGCCTTGCCCGCCCCCGCGAACAGGTCGATGCCGTGGAGGATTTCCATGCGCCCGTAACCGGCCCGCAGATCGGTGACCTCGACCAGCGGATCGCTCCCCGCCAGGGCGCGCAGGTCCTCGCGCCCTGGGCCTTCCGCCGCCAGGTCGGCCACGGCCCGAGCGACCGCGTCGACCGACAGGACCGGCCGCTCCCGGCCGTCAGATGGGCCGTCAGATGGGCCGCCCGATGGGCCGCGCGCGGGCGTCATGTCGCCCCCAGATAGGCGTCGATCACGCGGCGATCCTCCCGGATCTCCGAGGGCGCGCCCTCGGCGAGCAACTCGCCATGGGCCAGGCAATAGATCCGCTGGGCCAGGTTCATGATGACGCGCATGTTATGCTCGATCACCAGCAAGGTGATGCCGAATTCGGCATTGGCCCGTTGCAGCCGGTCCATCAACCCGTTGATCAGGGTCGGATTGATCCCCGCCGTCGGCTCGTCCAGCAGCAGCAGGCGCGGGCCGTTCATCAGGGCCATCGAGAATTCGAGCAGCTTCTGCTGCCCGAAGGACAGGTCGCCCGCGATCAGATGGCGCTTTTCATAGAGGCCGACGAAATCGAGCAGTTCCCCCGCCCGCTCCTCCTCCGCCCTCGTGTGGGGGGCGAGCATGGCCGCGACCCCCAGGCCCTGCTGCGGCGCGCTGATCAGCATGTTCTGAACGCAGGTCATGCCGCCGTAGATGCGGGTCTGCTGGAAAGTGCGCAGCAGGCCCAGGCGCGCGATTTCGGGCACGCCCAGCTTATCTATTCTGCCGTTATCGAAATATATCTCGCCCTCGTCGATCGGATGATGGCCGACGATGGAGTTGAACAAGGTCGTCTTGCCCGAGCCGTTGGGCCCGATCAGACCGACGATCTCGCCCTCCTCCACCTGGACCGATATCCCGCGGTTGGCCACCACCCCGCCGAAGGCCTTGCCGACCGCACGGACGTCGAGCAGCGCGCTCATCCTTCCGCCTCCTCGGCCGCGCGGGAATCGACCCGGTGGCCGAAACGCTCGGGCCAGCGCGCCCGCACCCAGCCCAGCAGGCCCTGGGGGAAGAAGACGACGATCAGCACGATGAGCAGGCCCAGCGCCACCCGCTGCCAGCCCAACAGATAGGTCCAGAACAGTTCCTGGGTGATATGGAAGACCGCCGCGCCCAGGACCGGGCCCCAGATCGTGCCCTTGCCCCCCAGGATGGCCATCAGGACCATCCAGACCCCGTAGGTGGCGCCGGCGAAGGCGACGTCGCGCGGATCGATGAAGCCGACGATATTGCCGACGAGGCCGCCGGCAATGCCCATGAAGACGGCGGCGACGGACCAGGCGACCGTCTTGTACCGGGTCGTCGGCAGGCCCATCGCCTCGGCCTTCTGCTCGTCGTCTCGGATGGCATTGACCGCCAAGCCGAAGCGCCCGGCATAAAGGCGGCGCAGGGCGAAGAAGGTGGCGACGGCCAGAACGAAGGCGGCGGCGTTAAAGAACTGCTCGCGTCCGCCCAGCTCACCGGGATAGAGCGGGGTGACCATGCCCGAGCCGGCGCCGATGAACTGCCAGCCGCTGGCGACCTCGCCCGCGGCGATGCCGAGACCCAGGGTGCCGATGGCGAAATAGTGCCCGCGCAGGGAGAGCAATCCGTGGGCGCGCAGGGCCGGCACGCGCAGGGCCATGAACACGGCCGCGCCGAGGCCGGCGGCGACGCCGAGCACCGGCGGCAGGCCGAGCCAATTGCACAGCCCTACGGCGACCGCGATCACGATGACGGCAATGAGCAGGAGCAACACCCCCGCCCCCAGGACCACCGCGCAGGCGACCGCCGCGACCGCGCCGGCAGCGAGACCGAGACCGAGGCCCGTAAGGTATTGCCCCATGGTGAGGTCCAGGGCGCTCGCCCCCATCGAGGCGTTATAGGCCGCGACATCCACATGCAGGCCGACCTGGACGACGGCGCAGACATACATCCCGACGCCGAGGAAGAGGATATTGCCGAAGGAGTTGTAGCCCATCTGGCCGCCCATCACGTCCCAGGTCAGGGCGAAGACGATCATCAGCCAGAGGAAAGCCATCTGGGTTTGAAAGGCCGGAAAAACGAGCGGCACGATCAACGCGGCGGCGAGGATCGCGCCGTAGCCGGCCCAGCGGCCCCAGTGCCCATTCATCGCCGCAGTCGACGGGGCGCTCATCGCAGCACCTTGCGTTCGCGCGCGAGCCGCCAGCTCCGCCACACCAGGATGACGACCAGCAGGCCGTAGACGAAGGCGAGCTGGAACTCCGCCCCGAGAATGAAGCCCGCCATGTTCTCGGCCGCGCCCAAGCCCAGGGCCGCCGCGATCACCGCGGCCAGATTGCCGAGCCCCGCGACGACCACGATCATGAAGGCGCGCACGGTGTAGGTGATGCCGAGATAGGGATGGACGATCCAGGTCATGACGACCAGCGCCCCGGCCGCGCCGCAGATTGCCGCGTTCAGGGCGAAGGTCACGGCGTAGACCCGGTCCGTGTCGATGCCCAGGATGCGCGCCGCGCGCGCGTTCTGCGCCGTCGCGCGGATCGCCTGGCCCATCCGCGTGCGCTTCATGAACCAGACGAGGAGCGCGCCGATCACGAGGGCCGTGGCGAAGGCCACGACCTTGACCTGGGTGATGGTCACCAGCCCGCCGAGCGCGAACCAGGTGCCCAGGCCCGACCGCACGGACTGCACGTCGGCGCCGAAGCCCTGGTTCATGAGCTGCTGGAGCAGGATGCTGAGGCCGAAGGTGGCCAGCAGCGAGATGAAGAGGTCCTTGTCGACGACCCGGTAGACGACCGACCTGTAGAGCAGCCAGCCCAGGCCGAACAGCAGGACGGCCGCGACCGGCAGGCCGAGAAACGGGTTGAGGCCGGCTTGGGCGACCGACACGGTGATGAAGCCGCCCAGGATGACGAAATCGCCCTGGGTCAGGTTAATGACGTTCATCACCCCCCAGACCAGCGCCATGCCATAGGCGGCCAGGGCGAAGATCGCCCCCACCAGCAGACCGTCGAGCAGCACCTGCACGAGCAGCGGCGGCGCGTCGATCAGGATCTGGATATTGTCGAGCATGACCGAAAGCCCGACCCCGCGGCACGGCCGCGGGGTCGGTCAGTCCGGTTCGCCTGCTACTTGTCCCGCTCGGCCCAGGTCGGAACCGGCCAGATCGCCGGCGCCGCCGCCCATTTGGTCGGCGCGACGACGACATATTCCTCGTTCTGGACTTGATAGAGAGCCATCGGCTTGGCGGTGTTCTTGCCGGTCTCGTCGAATTTCACGAAACCGTAGAAGGTCTGCATGTCGGTCGCGGCCAAGGCGTCCCGCACCGCATCCGGATCGGTCGATCCCGCGCGCCGGAGCGCATCGGCATAGACCAGCACCGCGGCCGCCGATTCCGCCGCCTGATAGGGCGGCTCGTAGTCGTAGGCTTCCTTGAAGGCCTTCGCGAAATCGCCCGCCGACCCGAAGACGTCGTCCTTGTAGGTCATGGTCGGCGCCCATTGGGTCGCGCAGAGGGTGTAATTGGCGTCCTTGCCGAACTTCTCGATGATCTGGGCCGAATCGCAATGGGTCATGGCGATCATCGGCACGTTGACCTTCATCTCCGCGATCTGGCGAACCGCCGTGGCCGCGCCCTTGGCGTGGCCGGATACCACGAGCACATCCGGCTTCAACGCCTTCACCTTGGTCAAGGTCGCCGACATGTCGTTGAGTTCCGGCGGAAGCTGGTCGTCGACCACGATCTTCATGCCCAGGGCCTCGGCATCGGCGACAACGCCGGCGCGCACGTCCTGGGAAAAGGAATCGTTCTCGAAGGCCATGGCGATCTTGACCGAGGACGGCTCCTTGCCCTGGGTCTCCGCCATCTCCGCGGCCAGCGCGATGGAGGCGGACAGATACTGCTCCGAGGTCGAAAGCACGGCGAAGAGGTATTTGTAGCCCTGGGTGAAGAGCGAGCGGGACGCGCCGTTCGCCTCGACCATGGGCACGCCGTATTTCTCCGTCACCGGCGCGATCGCCTTGGTCAAGCCGGAGCTGTAGGGGCCGAGCATCAGCTTGATGCCGTCCTGGCTGATCAGACGCTCGGCGAGCTGGGCGCCGCGCGCGGGCGTCGATTCGTCGTCGTAATAGACGATCGAGAGTTCGTAGGTCTTGTCGCCGACCTTGACCCCGCCCATCTCGTTGATGCGCCGGACGGCCAGGTTGTAGCCGTTGGTCGTATGGGCGCCATTGGTCGAATATTTGCCGGTCGTAGAAACCGCTGCGCCCAGCTTGATTTCCTCCGCGCCGGCGGACCCGGCGAAGATCGCCGCCGCCAATCCGGCGGCGAGGACCGCGCCGGTCGTCCTAGCAAACTTGCCTGACATGATTGCCTCTCCCGTGGCTTTATTTGTTGCGCGAATACCAGTCCGCGATGACGAAGTGTAACAGGCGACCGGAAAACTGTGCCAGTCGCAATGGAAACCCGACACGCTCTGCTATCCTGCCCAAACGTCGCGCACTCGACGCATAGACGAGAGACCGATGACTGCCAATCCCGCGCCCTCGCTCGATCCGCGCCGCCACGCCTACCGCGCGGACCTGGCCGCCGAGAGCCTGCGCGGCCGGGTCGAGGCCGCGCGTTTCGCCCCCGCCCGGCCGATGCGCTGCGCCCGGCCCGTCGCGCCCATCAAGGGACGGCCCGCGCGCGCCGCCTCGCAGACGGCGGAGTTGCTGTTCGGCGAAACCTTCACGCTCTACGAAATGCGCGCCGGCTGGGCCTGGGGCCAGCGCGAAACCGACGGCTATGTCGGGTATGTTCGGGCGAGCGCGCTGGCGGCGGCGAACGGGTTGGCGGCCGAGGAACCGAGCCACGCCATTGCCGTCCTCCTGGCGCCGGTTTTCACCCGCGCCCATTTCAAAGCCCCCGTCGCGCGCAGCCTGTCGATCAACAGCCCGGTGCGCGTCGTCGGCGCCGAGGGCGAGTTCCGCCGTCTCGCCGAAAGCGGCTGGTTACACGAGGCGCATCTGGCGGCAGCCGGCGACATCGCCTCCGATTTCGTCGCCGTGGCGGAGGAGTTCCTTGGCCTCCCATATATCTGGGGCGGCAATTCCGGCCTGGGCGTGGATTGTTCGGGCCTGGTCCAGGCCGCCCTCCAGCGCGCCGGCCGGCCCTGCCCGCGCGACACGGACATGCAGGAGCGCGAACTGGGTCGGGCGATCGCGACCCGCGAGCCTGGCGAATTCCGACGCGGCGACCTGGTGTTCTTTCCCGGCCATGTCGGAATCGTTTCGCGCGCCGGCCGGCTGCTCCACGCATCGAGCCGTTGGATGCGGGTCCTGGACGAGGCGCTGGACACGGTGCTCGCCCGTCTGGGCGAGGAGCACGCCGAGCCGATCAACGCCGTCCGCCGTTTGGCCTGACTCCCGCCTAGCCCTGCACCGAGGCGTTGTTGCGCACGAAGGTCAGATAGGGCAGCTGATTCAGGTAATGGGCGGCAGCGAACGCGGCGAAGAGGAAGGTCACCAGATTGGAAAAGAAATTGCCGTAGCCGTAATAGGGGAAACCCAGCTCCAGGGTGATGAGGGTAAAACCGATATTGGTCATGAGCATCACCAGGAAGATCGCCAGGGTGACCTTGCGCAGATCGAAATAGGCGACGATCACCGACAGGGACAGCACCAGCACCTGGAAGAAGGAACCCAGGACGCCGATACGGAACATGCCGATCTGGCGGAAGTTGAGGCCCAGGACCGCGAACAGGTTGGGCGCCATCGCGATCACGACGAAGGTGATGCAACCCTGAAGTATCAGCAAGTTCCGGCCGCTGTGCAGGATGGTCACGACGATCTCGCGCTGATTGCGCGCGATCCGCCGGAAATTGGCGTGGTGCTGGATATCCCGATAGAAGGCCAGGTAGCGCTCAAAGAAGCTGGTTTCGACCTGCAGCACGAAAGCGGCGAGCGAGGGCACGACCGTCAGATAGGCCAGGAACATGGCGCTGTCGTAGTCGGGATAGGTGACGAGCCCGCTGGGCGAGATGTCCCGTTCCGGCGCGGTCCACATCAGCCATTTATCGGCCCAGATCGCCAGATTGTAGACGAAACCGGAGGCCGCCAGTTCCCAATAGGTCCGGTAATAGGCGAGAAAGGCGAACGGTCGGCGGAACCGATAGGGGTATTCCGCGAAGATTCGAGCGATGAGGGCGAAGAAGATCAACGCCAGGCCGCCGGTGAAGCCGATCATCATGCCCAAGGCGCCCAAATCGAAGGCCAGCCATACTGCGCCCACGGCGCCCGCCAGCATGCCCGCGGCAAAGGATCGCGTGATCGCATTGAAATCCTTGAGCGCGGTCAGATAGATCGCGACCAGCCATATCCCCGCGATCACGAAATAATTGACGATCGAGGCGAGCAGCAGAACCGGCGGCAGATCGACGTAGAGCAGATAGAAGGGCAGGACGATGAAAGCCTGACTGCCGAAGGCCAGTACCATGCTGCCGAGCAGCATCCCGACCGTCCCCGAGACATCCTTGCGGTAGATCATGTCCGAGAGATAGCGGGTCGCGACGAGCAGGATCGGCCCGGTGAAGACCAGCGAGAAGCCGAAATTGTAAATGATGACCGTCCGGAAGACGTTGACCTCTTCGAGCTGGCCGGCGCCCGCCGTCAGAAAGGAAATTGCGCCGAGGGACAGCACCGTGAAGAGCCATGGCCCGGTCGAAGCCAGGGCGGCATGGGTATAGCCCTGGACGATGCCGAGCAGGTCGTCCCGCCGGGTCAGCTTGCGCAGGACGAATCCGATGCCCGCCATGACCGCCCCCGGCTACTCCGCCGCCTCGGCGAGATGCGAGGGCGGCGGCAGGGGGGTCGGCCGCGTTTCGGCGGCCATCCGGCGGTCGTAGAGCCCCCGATAGGCGGCGTCCTGGCCGGTCTTGTTGTAGTATTGCTCGACCCGGGTCTTGAGCGCTTCGCTGCAGTCGGCGTAGTGGTCCGGATCGCTCAGCAGGCGGACACAGGCCTCCGCCGTCGCACGCGGATTCGATAGGGGTGTGATCGCGCCCCCGGCGCCGAGCGCGGGCGTCTCCAGACTGTTTCCCATGATCAGCTCGCGACACGCCCCGACATCGGTCGCCACGCTGGGAATGCCCGCGGCGCCGCATTCCAGGATCACCAGCGGCATGCCCTCGGAAATGCTGGTCAGCACCATGACATCGACTTCGGTCAACACGTCGTCCAACCGCTGACGGCCCATGAACTCGATCACTTGGCCAAGATCCAGTTCCGCCACCATCTGGCAGCATTCCTCGTAATACTCCTCGTCCTCGTCATAGGGCCCGATGATGAGGACGCGCAGATCCGGGATCTCCTTGCGCATCATGCCGCAGGCCCGGATCAGCGTTTTCACGTCCTTGATCGGCACCACGCGCCCCACGAAACCCAGGGTCGGCGGCGCGCCTTCCGCTCCCGGATAGGGCCGGCGGCGGATCGCGGAATAGCGCTCGTAGTCGATGCCGTTCGGGATGATCGCCATGCGCCCCGGATCGGCGCCGTCGTCGAGCTGCAGATGCTGGTTGCCTTCGTAGAGCGTGACGATATCGCCGCAGGCCTGATAGCAGCAGCGCGAGTAGCTCGCGAAGGTATCCATCCAGAGATCCTTGAGATCGCGCTTGGAGCGGTCGACGTTCAGGTCCACCCGCTCATCCTCGAACAGCCAGTCCGCCATGGCGATCTCGATACGCCGTTCGTTCGTGTAGATGCCGTGCTCGGTCACGATCCCCGGCCGGCCCGTCTCGAGCACCGCCCGGGCGGCCAGGATTCCGGCATAGCCCGTCGACACGGTGTGATAGGCGCGCGCCGCCGGAATATCCGAGAGAAGGACGCTGAACAAGCCGCCCATCAGGGCCCGCCAGGTCCAGAAATAGTCCAGGAAGGAACTGTCCGGATGGCCGCGCGCGTACATCCCCAGCAGCATGTCCCAGGCCGGCTCGGAATTCAGCAGAATCCGCCCGCCCAGCTGCTCGCGCAAAGGGTAGATCAGTTCGAAGACCTCGGCCATATCGGCCAGATTGCCGCGGCGCGACTGCAGGCGTTCGAGCGGCGATTCGAGGTCGGCGAAGAAGCGATCCATATGGGCGATTCGACGATCGCCCTTGGCCATCTCCTGAATATAGGTGTGCTCGATCCCGACGACGTTACCGGGCAGTTCGTATCGCGGCTTCCGCTTTTCCTGGCTGGGCAACAGGCTGATCAGGAAGAAGCTCATATCCGGTTGCGACCGGATCAGGTCGTGGGTCCAGGTCGACACGCCGCCCGCGACATAGGGGTAGGTGCCTTCGAGCATCAGGCAGACATCGACGGGCTTGTCTTTGAAAAGCTGCGGCATCGCGGGGCGGAAACCTTCAGCGCGCCTTGGCGGCGAGATCCCCGATCATAGCACCGACAAGCGATTGCGCGGTCTCGAACAGACTCGGCTGGTTGAGGAAGCCGCCGTCGACCGCGCTCTCGCTCGCCGACCACATGACCGTGCCGCCGCGGTCGACCAGACGCACCGACAGGCCGACCGTGGGATTTTCCTTGAGGCCGTTGAGATAGCGGAATTCGGAAACGTTGCCCACGAGGACCGCGTCGACGTCGAGAGCCTTGGCGACATCGCCCGCGAAAAGCCTGTCGCGCAGCCGGGCCGGGCCGACCCCGGCCTGGGCCAGGGCGGAGCGCACCTCGGATTCCTCGCGCACCTGGAACAGGCCGCGCGCCAGCAAGGCATTGGTGACGATGCCGCTGACGATCAGGCCGGCCTCGGGATGGGTCGATAGATTCTCCAGCGGCAGGACCGCCACCGTCATGGCGCGCGCCGGCGGCGCGGCCGGATTGACGAACCGTTCACTCGCGCCGCTCCCGGTGCAGCCCGCGATCAGCAAGAGGCCGAGGCCGAAATATACGATCCGCCTCATGGCCTAGAACCGCCCCGTCGCGAAAAGGCTGAGTTGGGTCAGGCTGTTCGCCGTGCCCCGATTCGACGTGTCCGACGAGGCGTATCGGACACCGAACTCGAAATCCGCCGCCGGTTCATAGATCAACTCGCCGCCCCATTGGAGTCCGGTGAAGGTGAGCTTGCTCGGGGTGACGGTGATGCTTTCGAAATTTTTCCGATCGTAGCTGTAGCCGGCGAAAGCGCTCCAGACGAGGTTGTCGGCCACACGATCCCCGGCGGAGACGAGGACCGTATGGACCTCGCGCGAGATGATCGGCAGCGGCGCAAAGGGGAACCCGTCGGCACCCGTCTTGTCGTGGCGGCCAAGCACGTATTCGGCGTCGAGTTGGTAGCCGATCGTGGCGAAGGGCCGGGTCTCGCTGAACGCATAGGACAGCTCGCCTTGCCCGCCGATCGACTGGGCGAGATCCGATTCGCCGTCCAGGCCATACCGGTTGTGGTTTATCGCGGTGCGCATCGCCCATCGCCCCTCGGGGTCGAGGCGCTGTTCGCGCGACAGCTCGATCCGGTCGCGCGTTCCCCCGTCCGCGATCCCCTCAAGCAGGTCCCAATAGGGCCCGCGGTAGTCGACGCCGAGGCGCGTGGCCCCGAAGCCGTCGCGCCGCTCGACCAGCAATCCACCGCCGACCGTTTCGGAGGAGGTGAGGAGCGAGGGGCGGATCGACATGGCTTCGTCATCGAAATTCTGCACATAGGCGATCTCGCCCCTGGCGCGCTCACCCTCGAACCGGCCCTGATCGCCGTTGGGGCGGGTCAGATCATCCACCGTGACGTCGCGCAATTCGGTGATGGTGACGATCTCCCCACGCTCGAGAACGGGGACGCGCCCTTCCGTCCGGGCAATCCATTGGTTGTCGCCGCCCGAGACGATCTGACGCTGGGCCACGGCTTCGTAACGCGCGCCCCTTTCGCGCAGCAGGGAGGCCTTGGCCACGATCAACCCCTGGTCGTCCGGCACCAGGACCAGCGCCTCGTCGTAGAGCTCCAACGCATGCTGCCAATTGCCGAGCTGGCGTTCGACCTCGGCGAGCTGGGCGACCGCGTCGACGGTCCGACCGCCCTCGCTCATCACACGGCGGACCGTCTCGCGCGCCGCACGGGCCTCGCC
>JABIRQ010000122.1 GCA_018699755.1 Rhodospirillaceae bacterium
CATCGAGCTGCTTGCGATACTTGAGGGCTGAGTTCGCCATGACACGCAAGATCTCGACGGCCCTGGCCGTTCTGCTGCTGTCCGCGGGCGTGGCAGGTTGCAGCTGGTTCGAGAAGGACGTGACGCCACCCCTGCCGGGCGAGCGCATCCCGGTTCTGTTGCTCGATCGCGATCTGGAGCCGGACCCACAGATCGCCGATCTCGACGTCATCCTGCCGCCGCCGGAGCCGAACGACTCCTGGCCCCAGCCCGGCGGATATCCGAACCATGCCATGCAGCATCTGCAAATCGCGGAATCGCCGGCCCGGGCCTGGAGCGTGAGCATCGGCGAAGGGTCGAGCGACGAAAACAGGCTGACTGCCCAGCCGGTCGTGGCCGGGGGTAGGGTCTATACCTTCAACACGGATGGCGAAGTCCGGGCCTTCGACGAAGGCAGCGGCAACCGGATCTGGGCTGTCGAGGTCGTGTCCGAGGACGAGGACGAAGGCGTTATCGGCGGCGGCGTGTCCTTCTACGAAGGCCGCCTCTACGTCGCGACCGGCGCCGCGGAGGTCATGGCGCTTGACGCGGCGACCGGCAATGAAATCTGGCGCCAGACCGTCAGCTCGCCCCTGCGCACCGGGCCCACGGTGACGGCAGGGCGGGTGTTTGCGGTTTCGGTCGACAATCAGATCCATGTCCTGGCCGCCGATGACGGGCGGGAACTCTGGAGCTTCGCGGGCATCACCGAATCGGCGGCCCTGTTGGGCAGCGGCAGTCCGGCGGTGGCCGGCGATATCGTCGTGGCGCCCTTTTCTTCGGGCGAACTGGTCGCCCTGCGGATCGAGAACGGCCGACCCATCTGGAACGATTCTCTGCTGGCGGTGCGGCGGTTCAATGCGGCGTCCTCGCTCGCCGATATCCGAGGCAACCCGGTGATCGATCGGGGCAAGGTCTTCGCCATCAGCCATGCCGGCCGGATGCTCGCGATCGAGCAACGCACCGGCGTGCGCATCTGGGAAAAGAATGTCGGCGGTATCGAAACGCCGTGGTCGGCGGGCGATTTCGTCTATGTGTTGACCACCAACGAGGAAATCGTCTGCCTGTCCAGCCGCGACGGCCGTATCCGTTGGGTCCAGCCCCTGCCGCGTTACGAGGATCCGGACGAAAAGGACGAGCTGATCTATTGGGTCGGTCCGGTGTTGGCCAGCGACCGTCTGATCGTCGGCGGTTCCGGCGGCAAATTGCTGTCGCTTTCGCCTTATGACGGCTCGATCATCGGCATCCTCGATGTTGGAGAACCGATCGCATTGCCGCCTGTCGTGGCCAACGGCACGCTCTTCATCCTGACCGAGGATGGCGACCTGATCGCCTATCGCTAGGCCGCCGGACCATGTCCTTCACCGTTGCCATCGTCGGCAGGCCCAATGTGGGCAAGTCGACCCTGTTCAATCGCCTTGTCGGCAAGCGGCTGGCCTTGGTCGACGACACGCCCGGCGTCACCCGCGATCGGCGGGAGGGCGAGGCGCGCATTGCGGATCTGGCCTTTCGTGCGATCGACACGGCTGGGCTGGAAGAGGGCGACGCCGACACACTTCAGGGCCGGATGTTCGCGCAGACCTCGCGGGCCGTCGCTGCGGCCGATGTCGTGCTGCTTGTGGTCGACGCGCGCGCCGGCGTCACCGCCGTGGACCGCCATTTCGCGGAGCTGCTGCGCCGGGACGCCGACAAGGTGGTGCTGGTCGCCAACAAATGCGAGGGGCGCGTGGGGCAGCAGGGCCTGCTCGACGCCTTCTCTCTCGGGTTGGGCGATCCCGTGCCGCTCTCGGCCATGGAAGGGCACGGCTTGGCCGACCTCTACGAAGCCCTTCGCCCAGTGGCCGAGGCCCATGCTGCCGGTTCGACGGCCGGACAGGCCGAGCCGGAAGAGGAGAAAAGGGGCAGGCCCGCCGGTCTCCTGCATCTGGCCATCGTCGGCCGGCCGAATGTCGGCAAGTCCACCCTGGCCAACGGCCTGATCGGCGAGGAACGGCTGCTGACGGGACCGGAGCCGGGCCTGACCCGCGACGCCGTGCCGCTCGACTGGTCCTATGACGGCGTGCCAATTCGTCTGGTCGACACCGCCGGATTGCGCCGCCGCTCAAAGGCGACCGGAAAGCTCGAGGGGATGAGCGCCCGGGACACGACCCGCGCCGTCCGTTACGCCGAGGTCGTCTTGTTGGTGCTCGACGGGATCGAGGGCCTGAACAAGCAGGATTTGGCGATCGGGCGCCATGTGGTGGAGGAGGGGCGGGCCTTGATTGTCGCCGTCAACAAATGGGATGCGGTCCGCGACCGCCGCGCCGCCCTGGCCGCCGTGAACGAGCGATTGGAACAGTCCTTGCCCCAGGCGCGCGGTGTGCCGGTCGTGACGATTTCGGCCTTGGAGAGCGATGGATTGGACCGGCTGATGGCCGCCGTGTTCGGCTGTCACGAGCGGTGGAACCGGCGCCTGCCGACCGGGCCGCTCAACCGCTGGCTGGGGGAGGTCGAAGGCCATCACCCGCCGCCGATGGCCGGCGGGCGCCGAGTGCGCTTGCGCTATATCACCCAGATCAAGGCTCGGCCGCCGACCTTCGCTCTGTTTTCGAACCGGCCGTCGGAAATCCACGAAAGCTATCTGCGCTATCTGACGAATGCCCTGCGCGAGGATTTCGACCTTGGCGGGGTGCCGATCCGCATCCGCCCGCGCGGCGGCAAAAACCCCTATGTCGCCGCCAAGGAATAGCTGGGTTCGCCAGAAGGGGAGCTGGCCTCTTCCCTAGGGAGACGCTACCGCCATCGGCCCCTTTCGCTCAGGCCTACGGTGCCTCGACGAAGCCGGGCAGGGCGCGGACGCGGTCCATCCAGGCGGTCACGGCGGGGTGACCGGACGTGTCGATCTC
>JABIRQ010000106.1 GCA_018699755.1 Rhodospirillaceae bacterium
GGGGGTGAGCGGGTCGAGCTTGCCGCCCGGCGGCAGGGGTTCGTCCGGCCAGAGCATGTTGCCGAGGCCGCGCCAATGGCAGACGTACTGGTAGAGATCGGTGATGCACTCGCCCGCCTCCTCCTTGGCCTGCTCCATCGTGTCCGCGATATACATGTCGCGCATGACGGCCAGGCCGTGGCCCAGCGGCACCTCGCGCCCCTCGGCGGCGGACCGCGCCTCCTGGTACCAGCCGAAGCGCTCCTTCAGGACGGGCACGGTGGGCTGCCACATGATCGCGCCCAGCCCCTTCTCGGCCGCGCCCCGGATCGAGCGCGGCGTGTCGACGACCTGCCAGAGCGGCGGGTGGGGATGCTGGTAGCAGCGCGGCTGGAGCGAGAGCTTGGTCAGCTCCTTGGTCTCCATGTTCATGTATTCGGGGGATTTGGGGCTCATCCCGTGGTCCCAGACGATGCCCGGCTCCGGGAAGGTGTAGAAGCGCCCCTCGTGATGGAAGAACTCCTCGCCCCAGGCCTTGAGCAGGATCTCGAAGGTCTCGTCGAAGAGAGCGCGGTTCTGCTCGTCGTCGCGCACGTCGGCGGCGGTGTTCAGGTGAACGGCCTCGCGGTGATAGAGACCCCGGCCCAGCGCGACCTCCAGCCGGCCCTTGGTCATGTGGTCCAGCATCGCGATGTCCTCGGCGAGGCGCAGGGGATGCCAGAAGGTGATGATGTTGGCCGCCTGGCCGACCTTGATGTTTTTCGTGCGCGCGGCGACGTCGGCGCTCAGCAGGATTGCGTTGGGGGTGACGTCGTAGCCCTCATGGCCGAAATGATGCTCGGCGAACCAGATCACATCCCAGCCGGCGGAATCGCATTCGACCGCCATCTCGCGCATGTCGTCGAGAATCTCGGCCATGGGCCGCGCGAGCCCCGGATTGGTGAGATAGCAGAACAGGCTGGTCTTCATGGTGCGCCTCCCCTTCGGCGGTGCCCTGCGGGAACCTTCCTTGCCGATTCAATCACTCCCCGGGGCGGAAGGCCAGTGCGGGACGATCAGCGTCGTTGCGGCGGGGTCAAATCAAGCTCCGCGCCGCCGAGGCCGGCCAAGCGCCTCGCACTTTCGCGCTCGATCAGGGCCTTGAGCGCCGCGCGCAGCAGCGCGTCCTTTTCCTCCAGGCTGGTATGGCTTCGGCCTTTGCCAGCAATTCCTCATCGAGCTTCAGGATTGTGCGCAATTTCACCTCCACCATCGGGTTCGCCTCACGGTAGGCCGGCGGCGGCCAGCGACGCCCGATCGCGCGCCAAGCGGTCCGGTTCGGCGCCGTTCTGAGTTTTCGCCCAGGCCTCGATCGTGAAGGCCGGGCGGGCGGCGAGGAGGCGTTGCGCCTGGACGGCCGCGGCCTCCGGCTCGCCCTTGTCGGCATAGGCCAGCACCAGGTCGACCAGGCCGAAGCCGGGACTCCGCCGGTCGTAATCCGTCAGGGTGGCGATCGCGTCGTCCAGGCGACCGGCATAGCGGTAGGCATGCCCCAGAACCCCGCAATACCAGCCGGGATCGAGGGGGTTGAGCCGCATCGCCGTTTCCGCCTCGCGCACCGCCTCCTCGGCCCGTCCCGCGAAGGTCAGCGCCAGGGCGTGGAGCGCATGGAGATCGGCATGTCCGGGCGCGAGAGCCACCGCCTTGCCATAGGCCTCGGCGGAGTCCTCCAGCCGGTCGAGACACATGAAGCGATAGCCATGCCCGCCCCAGGCATCCGCGTTTTCAGGGTCGAGCGCGAGCGCGCGGTCCGCATGCTCCTTGGCGAGGTCGAGCGAGCGGCCCCGGTCTTCGGTCCAATCGAACCGCGCCTCGATCGCGTGGGTGCAGGACAGCATCGCGTGGATCTGGGCCGAGTCCGGGTCGTGCTTCAGCGCCCGCTCGAACGCGGCGCGGGCGCTCCGATAGGTCGCCTGGCTGACGGTCCGGAAGAAGCCGATGCCCTTGGTGAACTCGATCCAGGCAGAGACGTTGTCGACGGTCGTATAGCGGAGCGCCGCCTGCTCGCCCTCCGTCAGTTCCACCTGCAGGGCCGTCGCGATAGTGAGGACGATCTCGTCCTGGACGCCGAAGATATCCTCCAGCCGCCGGTCGTAGCGGGCCGACCAGACCAGCGCTTCGGTCACCGCGTCGGTGAGTTGCACCGTGACCCGGACGCGGTCGCCGGACACCCGTGCGCCGCCCGTCAGCACGAAGCCCGCGCCCACCTCCCAGCCGACCTCCTTGGCCGTGACGGTCCGATTCTTGTACGCGAAGGCGGACTTCCGGCCGATGACGGAGAGCGCGTCGATCTGGGACAGGGTGGTGATCAGATCCTCGGTCAGGCCGTCGGCGATATGCTCCCGGTCCTCGCTGCCGCTCGGATCCTCGAAAGGCAGGACCGCCAGGGTCGGCCGCGCCTCGCCGTGCCGAGACCGCATGTCCTCGCCCGCCGCCGCGGGGACAGCGTCGGACTGTACGAGATAAACCTCGACCGTATCGGCGATGTTCTTGAGGCGCCGGGGACCGAGGGGCTGGAAGCGCGCGGCGGTCCTGTTGCGGGCCTGATCGCGAACCACGCCGGAGACCGCGATGCCGCCCGGCGGCGCCAGTGGCTCCAACCGCGCCGCGACGTTGACCCCGTCGCCGAAGACGTCGCCCTCCTCGACGACGACATCGCCGAGGCTGAGCCCGATACGAAAGACGCAGGCCCGGTCCCGCTCGACGCCGGCGTTCCGTTCGGCCATGCCGGCCTGAATCGCCACCGCGCAGGACAAGGCGTCGACCGCGCTGCCGAATTCGGCGATGAAGCCGTCGCCGGTGGTCTTGAAGACGCGCCCGCCATGGCTATCGACAAGCGGGTCCACAACCGAATTGCGGGCGTCCTTCAAACGCCCGAGCGTCGCCAGGTCGTCGGCTTCCATCTGAGCGCTGAAGCCGACCATGTCGGCCGCGACGATCGCCGCCAGTTTGCGCTCCGCTCGACCCATGGACCGCACCCTCCTCCGGATGCCGGACGGCACCGTCCAACCGCGCACCGTCCGAAGTGTGATAGCCCAACGCGGGTCCCCGGAGAAGGGCCGCGCCCTCAGGCGCGGCCGCGCATCACTTCCTTCACCTTGCCGGCGAGTTGCTTGAGGCTGAAGGGCTTGGGCAGGAAATGGATGTCCGCGCAGGAATCGAGGCGCTTGCGGAAGGCCTCCTCGGCATAGCCGGAAATACAGATGATGCGGGTCTCAGGCGCCTGCTCGCGCACCCGCATGATCAGGCTCGGCCCGTCCATGCGAGGCATCACGACATCGGTGATGAGCAGATCGATGGGCTCGTCCGAAGTCGAGAAAATCTCCAACGCCTCTTCGCCGCTCTTCGCCTCCAGGACCTTGTAGCCCTTGTTGCGCAGGGCGCGGGCGCCGAACATGCGCACGGGATCTTCGTCCTCGACCAACAGCACGGTGCCCGCGCCGCTGAGGTCCTGACGCAGATCGCCGCCCCCGCCTCGATCGGCGCGTGCCTCCGTCTCCGTCGCCAAATGGCGCGGCAGATAGATGCTGAACCGCGCGCCCGCGCCCGGCGCGCTGTCGAGGAAGATATAGCCGCCGGTCTGCTTGACGATGCCGTAGACGGTCGCCAGGCCGAGGCCGGTGCCGGAACCGACCTCCTTGGTCGTGAAGAAGGGCTCGAACACGCGGCCGATATTCTCCTTGGCGATGCCGACGCCGCTGTCGACCACCTCGATCAGCACGTAATCGCCCGCCGGCAGCAACTCGTGGCCGTGACGCTCGGCCTCGTCGCGCGCCACGTTCGAGGTGCGGATGGTCAACGTGCCGCCCTCCGGCATGGCGTCGCGCGCGTTGACGGCAAGGTTGATGGCGACCTGCTCGAACTGGCCCTGATCGCCCCGCACCTCGCCCAGGTCGCGGCCATGAACCATGTCGAGCACGATATTCCCGCCGATCAGGCGGCGCAGCAGATGGCTCAGCTCGGCCAGCACGTCGGTCAGATTGAGGATCTTGGGCTGCAGGGTCTGCTGGCGCGAGAAGGCCAGAAGCTGGCGCACCAGGTTGGCCGCCCGATTGGCGTTCTGCTTGATCTGCATGACGTCGGCGAAGGACTGCTCGCCCGGCCGGAAGCGCAACAGCAGCAGGTCGCAGAAGCCGATCATCGCGGTCAGCAGGTTGTTGAAGTCATGGGCGATGCCACCGGCGAGTTGGCCCACCGCCTGCATCTTCTGGGATTGGGCAAACTGAACCTCCAGGGCCTTCTGCTCGGTCGTATCGAGAGCATGGACGACCATGCCGCCGGCGACCCCGGCCCCCTCTCCGTCGCCGACCTGGTTGGCGTAGAGCGCCAAGACCCGGTCGCCGGACCCGGCCAGCCTAGCCTCCAGTGGCTGGGCGCAGTCACGGCCCTCCCCCACGGCCGCCAGCAGGGCCTGGGCATCGGCCTTGTCCTCGGCCGCTACGAGGTCGGTCAGCGGCAGGCCGTCGAGCAAACGCCGCCCGACGATCGCGCGAAAGCTCCCGTTCGATTCGCGCAAGGTGCCGGCCTGATCAAGCAATGCGATGCCGACGGGCGCATCCTCGAATATCCTGCGGAAGCGCTGGCGGCTCCGCTCCAGCGCTTCTTCCATGGCCCGCTCGCGGCTGAGATCGCGGACGACCGTGCGGGTCCAGATCCCGTCCTCGCCCTCCACGACGCTCTGGGTGATATCGGCAAGAAAGCGGCGGCCGTCGCGCGCGACGAAGACCGCCTCTCCCCGCTCGACTCCGCCGGGATCCGAGAAAGGCACATGGGCCGACGTACCGGGCGGCAGCTCGTCGCCGATCAGATCGTGGAGCCGGAGCCCGGTGCCCACGATCTCCTCGACCCGGTGACCGAGCCATTCGGCGAAGGTGTTGTTGACGAAAAGAAAACGCCCCTCGCCGTCCAGGGAATAGAAGCCGATCGGGGCGTTCTCGAAGAAGTCGAACAGCTTGCGCTGCTCGTCGCGGATGATCTGCTCCATCTCGCGCCGGGCGGTGATCTCCTCGATGCGCCACAGGATGAAGCCGGAGTCGTCCTGGGAGGGAGAAGCCTCCAGGGGATGGGCCTGGACGGCGTACCAGGCGCGCCGGCCCGCGCCGTCCAGGACCGGAAAATCGCCATGGGCCGAACTGCCGGCGGCGGCGGCCGCGCGCAGGCGGTCCATCGTCTCGCGCCCGCCCTCGCCGGCCGCCAGGGCCGCAACCATGGCCTCGTAGGGATCGCCGGCGGTGCAATCGAAACGCTCGTGAAACGCCCTGTTGGCATGGACGGCGCGCCCGTCCGCATCCGTGATCATCCGGGGCAAGGCACCCGATTCGAAGGCGCGCAGGAAGAAGTCGTCGCGCGCCTTGGCGCGCGCGTCGCCCCGCGTCGGGCCCCGACGGGGAATCAGAGACGTCAATCCAAGGCTCACCGCCGTACCTCCCTCCAGCCCGTCGCGGAAGCGCATGCGCGATCCCGCCGGGCAGGTCCGGTCGAACCAGCCTTATCACGACGGCGGAATCGGGCCAAGCGCCGCTCAGCCACGCCGCCCCCTCCGCCCCAGACGCATGACATAGCCGACGATCTCGGCCACCGCCTTGTAGTGCTCCTGCGGGATTTCCTGGTCCAATTCGACCCCGGCCTGCAGGGCACGGGCCAGCGGCGGATTCTCGACCAGCGGCACGTCGTGCTCGCGGGCCACCTCGCGGATGCGCAGGGCGACCCGGTCGACGCCCTTTGCGACCACCTTGGGCGCATTCATGACCCCCGGCTCGTAACTCAAGGCGACCGAGACATGGGTCGGGTTGGTCACCACGACATCGGCCTTCGGCACCGCGGCCATCATGCGCCGGCTTGCGCGCTCCTGCCGAAGCTGGCGCAGGCGCGCCTTGATCTGGGGATCACCCTCGGATTCCTTGTACTCGTCCTTCAACTCCTGGCGGGACATGCGCATCTTCTTGAGGTGCTCGAACCGCTGATAGAGGAAATCGAGTCCGGCGATCACGGTCATCACCGCGACCACGCCGAGCAGAAGGCGCAAGGATAGATCGCGCAGCAGCGCGAGCAGCCCGCCGGCCTCGAGATGAACGGTGCGCCCGATTTCGTCGAAGGCCGGAATCATCAGGATCGCCGAAATCGTGGCGACGATGACGAGCTTGAGCAGCCCTTTGACGAACTCGGCGATCGAGCGCAGGGAGAACAGGCGCTTGAGCCCGCTGCCCAGCGAGATTTTCTCGAGCTTCGGCTTGATCTGCTCGGGCGCCAGCATCGGGCCGTTCTGGACCAGGCCGGACAGCGCGGCGGCCAGGACCAGAAGGGTCAGCGGCATCAGCATCGCGCCGCCGACTTCGGCCGCCAGGGCACCCATAACCTCCATCCCCCGTGTGCCGATGGGGATGGCATGGGGGCGCTCGACGAAGGGCCGCATGGCCTGGCCCAGGGCGGCCATCATGGTCGGCGCCAGCATCATGACGACCATCGCCCCCGCGATCAGCATGAACCAGTGATTGACCTCGCGCGAGGTCGCGACCTGGCCCTTGCGGCGCGAATCGTCGAGCCGTTTTTGTGTCGGTTCCTCGGTTTTCTGGGATTGGTCCTGGCCTTCCGCCATGGTTCACCCCCCTGCCAGAAGATCGCCGTAGAGCGCGCTCAGGGTGTCGGTGAACACGACCATGGCGGCCGACAGGGTGAGGCCCAGGACGACGAAGCCCAGGGCGATCTGCAGCGGCATCGCGATGAAGAAGACCTGGACCTGGGGCATCAGGCGCGCGAGCACGCCGATGCCCAGGCTGAACAGCAGGCCGACGGCGACGAAGGGCGCGGCGATCTTGAGGCCCAGGACGAAGCTCAGGGAGACGGTGCGCGCGACCGCCTCGGAAAAATCGCCGACCGGCGGCATGACGCCGGGCTCGAACAGGGAATAGCTGTCGACCACCGCGCGCAGCATTACGTGATGCAGGTCCGTGACGAAGACGATCAGCAGGCCGACCACCGTCAGGAAGGTGCCGGCAAGCGCGCCCTGCTGGGCCGAAACCGGATCGGTCGTGAAGGCGTTGGCCAGGCTGGTCTGGAAGGCGATGATCATGCCCGCGACCTGCAGACCGGCCATGATGAGGCGGGCGAGCAGGCCGAGAAAAATGCCGATCGCGATCTCGCCCCCCAGCAGCAGAAGCAGGCCCGCGGGCGCCGGCGGGGCGGGCGGCAACAGCGGCGCCGCGATCGGGGCGACCGCGAGACTGACGGCCAGGGCAACGATCAAGCGCAGGCGAGGGGCGACGTAGGCATCGCCGAATCCGGGCAGGACCATAAGGGCCGAGCCGACTCGTGCGAAGACCAACAGATAGGCGAACACGCCGGCCGACAGCAGATCCTGGATCATGGCCGGCGCGGGTCAGCCGAGGCCGGCGATGCGGTCCACCAATTCCAAGGTGAAGCGCGACAGGGTCGCCAGCATGAAGGGCATGAAGATCATCACCGACAGGAAGATGATGAGCATCTTGGGCACGAAGGAGAGGGTCATCTCCTGCATCTGAGTCAGGGCCTGGAACAGACTGACGGCCAGGCCGACGATCAGCGCGATGAGCAGGATCGGCGCGCCGATCATGAGCATGGTCGTGATCGCCTGGCGACCGATCTCGATCACATCGCGCGCTTCCACCCCGGCGCGCCCTAGATCGGCATCCGCAGGATGTCCTGGTACGCCTGCACGACTTTGTCGCGCACGGCGACCACGGTCTGCAGGGCCAGTTCGGCGTTGGCGACGGAGATGACCACGTCGCTCATCTCCGCCTGGCCGGTCAGGGCCTGGGCGGCCGTCCCCTCGGCGGACTTGCCCGCGCCCGCGGCGGAGCCGAGAGCGTCCTTCACCATGCCCGCGAAGTCGCCCGCGCCCGGCGTCTCGCGTGCGGCGAGGCCCGGTCCGTCGCCCGCCTGGGCGGCCTTGGCATAGGCGGTGGCGGCATTGATCGCGCTGACAGGCATCGTGTCCTCCCCCTTTGTCCTTATCCCTGGTCCTGGGCCCTGGGTCCCTGGTCCTGATTCGCGGTCCGCCCCGGACTCCGTCGAGGCCTAACCGCGCAGCATGTCGACTGTGCGCTGAAGCATGGAGCGCGAGACCCGCAGCACGCTCATATTGGCTTCGTAGCTGCGCTGGGCCTCGCGGAAATCCATCATCTCAAGGAGCGATTTCACGTTCGGCACCTGGACGTAGCCGTCGCCGTCGGCGGCCGGATGGTGAGGGTCGTAGCGCTTGCCGAACTCGCTCTTGTCCTCGACCACGCCCTTGATCCGCACGAGGCGAAGGCCGCTGTCCCGGTCGAGGGCGTTCTCGAAACTGACCAGCTTGCGCCGGTAGGGTTCGACCCCAGGCGTGTCGGGCGCCGATTCGGCGTTGGCGATGTTCTCGGCCAGCACGCGCAAGCGCGTGCCCTGGGCCCGCATGCCCGCGGCGGAGATCTTGAGCGCCTTGACGATATCCATGCCGCCCTCGCCCCGCCGCTAGCCCGACATCCCGCCGCGCCCGAGCGCGGTGCGGAACAGGCCGAGATACTTGCGATAGAGATTGGTCGCGATCTGATACTGCATGTCGGTCTCGCCGACCTTCATCAACTGCTCCTCGATGACCACGGCGTTGCCGGACAGGTTGGTCTCGTAGGTCTTGTCCTGCACCGCCTCGCGGATACGGTCGCCCTGGGCGCCGGAATGGCCGAAATGAGAGGCGTCGGTCCGTTCGGGCGACAGCCGCCGGGCGACCCCGTCGCGGGAGAAACGCACCAGATCGTCGAAGGCCATGGGCTTGAGGTCGTGGGGCCGGTAGTTCGGCGTATCGGAATTGGCGATGTTCTGGGCCAGCACCTTCTGGCGCTCGGTCAGCCAGTCCATGCGCCGGCCCATGAGCTTGAAGATCGGCAGTTCCGTGACGTTCATACCGTTGCCTGTGTGTCCTGCCTGCGTGTCCTGCCTGCGTGTCCTGCCCGTGTGTCCGCGTCCCTCAGCCCCGCCCCGGGCGCAGGGGCCTGTGAGGCGCTCGCCTTCGGGAGAGCCGGCAGTATCGGCCCAGCGTGGTTAACGCTTCGTTTACGGGACCGCGCCATGCTCAATCCGCGCGACAAGGCCGGACGGCCCCTTTTCGCGACAGCGCGTTCAGGTAGAACCGAAAGGCAGCATCCATGCTCTATCTCAGCCGCAAGGTCGGCGATTCGGTCGTTATCGACGACCAGATCGAAGTCACCGTCATGGAAGTGCGCGGCAAGTCGGTAAAACTCGGCTTCACCTTCCCGCCGGGGGTGAGCGTGCTCCGGCGCGAGCTGTTCGATCGCATTCAGGCCGAGAACGAGGCCGCCGCGACGACCGATGCCGATTTCCTGGCCGCCCTGCCCAAAACCGTCGAGCCGGGCGAATCGGGCGAGCCGGGCACGAAGGAGAACGGCGACGACGCTTGACCGACGGGGTGTGAATGCATCCGATGGCACATCGGAAACCGCGCGAGAACGAATCCCATGGCCGACGGACGATCCGATACCGCGGGGGTGATAGCCCCGCCGCCGCTGATCTACCTGGCCTTCCTGCTGGCCGGGGTCGGGCTCGACCGGCTGAGGCCCGCGGGCCTCGGCCTCGGCGCGGCGGGCGATTGGGTGGGCGGCGCGCTGGCCCTCGCCGGACTCGCCCTCATCGCCGCCTGCGCCCTGGGCTTCCGCAAGGCGGGCACAGCGATCGAGCCTTACCGCCCGACCACCGCCCTCGTCACCACGGGCCTTTATGCGTATTCGCGCAACCCGATCTATGTCGCGCTCACGGCGGTCTATCTCGGCCTTGCTCTCATCGACGACAACGCCTGGGCCCTCGCCCTCGTCCTACCCGCCCTCGCCGTCATGGCACGGGGCGTGATCCTGCGCGAGGAACGCTATCTCGGAGGCAAGTTCGGCGCGGACTACCGCGCCTACCGGGCGCGGGTGCGGCGCTGGCTCTGACATATCTCGGACTCAGACCGGGCGGTCGCCTTCGATCATCACGCGGTGCATGACGCGGCGCTTGTCCGCCGCGCCGCCGTTGCGCGCGGGCCAGTAGTCGGCGATGGCGTCGTGAATGGTGCAGCGGTTGTCCCAGAAGGCGACCGAGCCGGGCCGCCAGCGGAAGCGGCAGGTGAATTCCGGCCGCTCGGAATGACCGAAAAGGAAGTCGAGCAGGGGCCGGCTCTCCTCCTCCGTCATGCCGTCGAAGCGCCGGGTGAAGGAACGGTTGACGAAGAGGATGGGTCGGCCGGTTTCGGGATGGCTGCGCACCACCGGATGGACGGCCTCGGACTCCCCCGCATCGAAGGCGCGCATGCCCTTGTAGAAATCGACGTAGCGCCCCGGCGCGCCGGTCGAATGGACCGCATGCATGCCGCCGAGCATCGCCTTCATGCCATCCGACAGGGTGTCGTGGGCCAGGCACAGATTGGCCCAGCAGGTGTCGCCGGCGAAGGGCGGCACGGCGCGAGCGTAGAGGATGGAGCCCATGGGCGGGGATTCGATGCCGGTGGTGTCGGCATGCCATTTCGAGCCCCAGTTCAGCATCTCGCCCGGCTCGCGCACGACCTCGACAATCTCGGGATGGTCATCGCGGCCGCGGGCGATGGGATGGATGGCGATGGCGCCGAAGCGCCGCGCCAGGGCAATCTGCGTTTCCGGCGTCAGGGCCTGGTCGCGGAAGAAAACGACGAGATGGTCGAGCAGGGCCCGGCGGATGTCGGCCACCGCCGCGTCGCTCAACCCGCCGGCCAAGTCGACGCCATGCAGTTCCGCCCCCAGCGCGCCCGCGATCGGCGCAGCCTCCATTCCAGAGCTCATGAATGCCCTCCTCTGCCCGCGCCGAGTCTCGGTCCCTCGCCTTGCGCGGTCAATCCTCGACCCGGTCCTCGAACTGGCTCTCGCGCCAGCGGATCGCCGCGCCCAGGCCGTCCTTCTTCCTGATCTCGCTGAACCGGCGGTACATCTCGGTCGGGGTGGCGTCGAGAATGGCGCCCGTTTCGATACCGTAGTCGATGGCCTGGCGGAAACCGGCCACCTCCGCCCCATGGTTGATCGCGGCCTTCATGGCGCGGGCCGCCTCCGGCTCGATCGCCACCAGCCGCCGGGCGTAGCGCATGGTTTCCGCCTCCAGCCGGTCGTCGGGGAAGACGCGGTTGACCATGCCGATCTCTCGCGCCTCCTCCGCGCCAATGAGATCGCCGGTGTAGAGCAGTTCCTTGGCCTTCTTGAGGCCCACGATCCAGGGCATGACCATGGCCGGCGGCGCGGTCGAAAAGCGGATCTCGGGCTCGCCGAAGAGCGCATTGTCGGAGGCGAAGGTCAGGCAGCACATCATCGCGACCTCGCAGGATCCGGCCAGGCAATGGCCCCGGACCATGGCGATGGTCGGCTTTTCGCAATCCCAGGGCGTGATCTCGAAGGCGACGCAAGCGCGCAACATGGCCCGCGTGCTCTGCGGCCCTCGGCCGCCGAAGGCCTCGGACCAGTCGATCTTGAGATCGAAGCCCGCACCGAAGCTGCGTCCCGTCCCGCTTATCACGATGACCCGGACGGCGTCATCGGCCTCGGCCGCGCACAGGGCCTCCGGGAATTCGCGCATGACCTCAAGATCATAGGCGTTCAGCACTTCGGGCCGGTCGAACCGGATATGGGCTATCCCGTCTTCGACCGCGTAGTCGATCGTGTTCCAGTCCTTCATGCCAACCCTCGCTATTTCGTACAGGCGGGCCATCGTGCCCTGCATCCCGGCAAGCGTCCATCGGCTATGCGTGCGACGGGCTTGGCGGGGACATGCCATTCGGCGGACAATCGGGTTCCCGCGCATGATTCGATGACGGCATGACCGCAGCGACCCAGGCCCAGTCCCCGGCCCACGATCTGACGCCCGTCCAGCGGGCGCTGATCATGGTGCCGATGTGCCTCGGCGCCTCCCTGTTCATCCTGAACCAGACCAACATCGTGGTCTCGCTGCCCCATATGCAGGGCACCTTCTCGGCGACCCGCGACCAGATCGCCTGGGTCCTGACCTCCTATATCGTCGCCATGACCATCGCGGTGGTGGCGACCGGTTGGTTTAGCGGGCGGTTCGGGCGCAAGAACGTCTTCGTCTGGGCCCTGGTCGGCTTCACGGTCATGTCCTTCTTCTGCGGCGCCGCGACAAGCCTGGAGGAAGAGGTCACCTACCGCATGATCATGGGCCTCTTCGCGGGGCCGATCATGCCGCTCTCGCAGGCCATCGTGCTGGACACCTTCCCCAAGGAGAAGCACGGCAGCGCGCTCGGTATCTGGGGCCTCGGCATCACCGTCGCGCCGGTCGCGGGGCCCTGGATCGGCGGCGTGCTGACAGAGGAGTTCAGCTGGCCCTGGGTATTCTATTTCAACATTCCGCTCGGCGTGATCCTGGTCTTCTTCGCCGCCGTCTTCGTGCCCAAGGTGGAGCGCAATCCGAAGCGGCATTTCGACTGGGGCGGCTTCGTCGCCCTCGCCGTCGCGGTCACCATGCTGCAATTCATCCTGAACCGGGGCCAGCGGCTCGACTGGTTCGATTCGCTGGAGATCGTCATCTCCTTCGCCGTCATGGCGGCGGCCATCTATTTCTTCCTGGTGCACAGCTTCACCACGGCGCGGCCGTTCCTGGAGCCGGCCATGTTCCGCGACCGCAACGTCATCATCGGCTTCGTCTTCATCTTCTGCTGGGCGCTGGTGGTGAACTCGCCCGTCGTGCTGCTCGCCCTGCGCCTGCAGAACATCGACGACTATCCGGTCGAAACCATCGGCTGGCTGCTGATGCCGCGCGGGCTGGGCGGCATGTTCGCCATGCTGATCGTCGGCAGGGTTATGCGCGCGATCGATCCCAAGCATGTCGTCTGCGCGGGCTTTCTGATGATCGCGGCCGGATGCTGGATCATGTCGGGCTGGTCGCTGTCGGCCGACGTGACAGAAATCTGGATCGCCGGGGTCGTCTACGGCATGGGCATCGCCCTGGTCTATGTGCCGGTCACGACCTTTGCCTTCGCGACCATCGATCCGCGCTACCGGACCGACGTCTCGGCGGTCTACAGCCTGATGCTGAACATGGGCTCGGGCATCGGCATCACCATCGCGATCATCGTCCTGACCCAGGCGGTCCAGGTCAGCCACGAAGACCTGAGCCAGCACGTCTCGCGCTTCAACGAACTGTTCCGCGCGCCGGGCATCGCGGAGAGCTGGGGCCTGGGCAGCGAGCGCGGCCTGCAGCGAATCGAGAACCAGATCCAGCTTCAGGCGACCGCGATCGCCTACAACAACACCTTCTGGCTGCTGACCCTCTGGGCGATCGCGATCTCGCCGCTGATCTACCTCATCGCGCGCCGGCGCCGGGACTGAACGGACCACCCGTCTACACCATTTCTTAACCATGCCCGGTAACCATTCCCATCGGCGGCATGCGGAAGGGAATGGAGCGGTGCAGACGAGAAGCGGGGCCGATGAGGTCGAACCGAAAAACGATTCCGAAATGAGTCGCGCGGCGCTCGCAGCGCTTGAGCAGGACGGCATTCCGGGCGCGGCGATCTATGTCGTGATGGAGATGGTCGATCATCTCGCGGCCGGGGAACGGCCCGAAGAGCGCGCCGGAGAGCGCACCAGAGAGAAATCATGACCGGGGCACATCCGGAACCGAATATCGGGCGCGACCTAGCGAGCGCCTCGACCCTCGTCCACACCGCGCGCGAAAGTCTGGCCAAGGGCGGAGAGATCGCCCTGGCCGACCTGGAGGCGCGGATCGAGCGGACCTGTCACGCCCTCGCCAAACTGCCGCGCCCTCGCGCCCGCGCCTTCGAGGCGCCCCTGATCGCACTGATCGACGAACTCGAAAAATTGTCCCAATCGCTGACCGAGAGGCATCGAAGCCTCAAGGGCGAGATGGACGGATTGGGCCAGCGGCGGCTCGCGGTCCGGGCCTATGCCAAAGCCGAAGGACGCTAAGCGGCGCCGGATCGTCCCGAAACCGACCCTGAAACGCCTCCAAAAACTACCCACAACCCGGCATGGATATCGACACCTATTTCCGCTTTCTGCTGGCCCTGGGCCTGGTCCTTGCGCTGATCGTCGTGCTGGCCTGGCTGGCGCGGCGCTATGGCTTCGGCGGCGCGGGCGGCCCCAAGGGACCGCGCGGCGGGCGTATCGGCGTGGTCGAGTTCGCCCCGCTTGACGCCAAGCGGCGTCTGGTCCTGATCCGCAGAGACGCGGTCGAGCATCTGGTCCTGCTCGGCCCGGCCGGAGAGACGGTGATCGAAACCGGCATCAAAACCGGCGGAGGCGAGGATTTCGCCGCCGCCCTCGCAGCGACCGAGGACGATGCGGCGACGGATGCCGGGCTCGCCCCCTCGCCCATCGGCAAACCGGGCGCGCCATGAGGGGGGCCGCGCTCCGCATTCTTCAGATTGTCGGAACCCTGCTGATCGCCGGCCCGGGCGCGGCCGTCGCCCAGGAACTGACCCTCGACTTGGGGGCCGCCGGCGGCGGCGGCTCGGCGACCGGAGCGATCATCCAGCTCGTCGCCCTGCTGACGATCCTCAGCCTGGCACCTTCGATCCTGGTGATGGTGACCTCCTTCACGCGGATCGTGATCGTGCTGTCCTTCCTGCGCAGCGCCCTGGGCCTGCAGCAGACCCCACCCAACGCGGTGCTGATCAGCCTCGCCCTCTTCCTTACCGCCTTCATCATGGCGCCGGTGCTGGAGCAATCCTACGAAGCCGGCATCGCCCCCCTGATGGCGGAGGAGATCGACGAAGCCGAAGCCTTCGAGCGCGCGGTCGCCCCGGTGCACGGCTTCATGACGCGGCAGGTGCGCGAACAGGACGTCGCCCTGTTCCTCGACATGGCCGGCGGGGAGGAGCTGGCCGGGCCCGAGGACATCCCCTTGCGCGTCCTCGTCCCCGCCTTCCTGATCTCCGAACTGCGCCGGGCTTTCGAGATCGGCTTCCTGCTGTTCATCCCCTTCCTGATCATCGACATGGTGGTGGCGTCGATCCTGATGAGCATGGGCATGCTGATGCTGCCGCCGATCATGATCTCGTTGCCCTTCAAGCTGATCTTCTTCGTCCTGGTGGACGGCTGGTACCTGGTCGCGGGCAGCCTGGTGCAGAGCTTCGCGGTCTGATTTCGGCGTTTGCGCGCGGCCATCGACAAAGGCTAATCTGCCGCCCACCCTAGAAACCGGAGAGCACAGCCCCGTGACCCGCGACGAAATTCTGCGCGTCGAGCGCTATCTGCAAACCAAGTTCCGCAATGGCGAGATCGCCCTGCGCCAGGACCCGCAGCTCAAGGGCGCGCTGGAAGTCTGCCTGGGCGACGAGTTCATCGGCACCCTCTACCGCGACAACGACGAAGGCGAAGTGTCCTACGCTTTCAGCATGGTCATTCTCGAGATGGACGTGCCGCGCAAGCTCTGACCGGATCCGCCGGCGGAGGTCAGTCCGCTTTCGCCGCCCAGGCGTCGATTTCGAAACGATACTCCGCGCGGGCGAGGCCCGCGACGATCAGCAGGGTGTCGGGCGGCTTGACCGGCCCCATGCGCCGCGCGAAGACCCGCTCATAGGCCGCTACGTCGGCCCGGTCGGTCATATAGACGTTGATCCGGACGAGATCCTCGCGCGCCATGCCGATATCGGCCAGGGCCGCGAAGAGATTGCCGAAAGCCTGCTCGACCTGGGCCTCGAAACCCTCGACGACTGAGCCATCGGGCCGATTGCCGACCTGGCCGGCGATGGTCGCCAGGCGCATGCCCCCCGGCACGATCGCGCCGTGGGAATAAGTCGCCCCCGGCGCCAGGCCGGGCGGATCGAAATAGCGCAGCATCACAGGCCCCCTCTCCCTTCGCGCAAAACCCCGCGCGCCTAGCTATCTTCCGCGTCGACTTCCACGTCCGCCCGGCTTTCGCCGCCCTTGAGACGGGCGGCCAGGGACGCCTCCAGGAAGCGATCGATATCGCCGTCGAGCACGGCCTGGGTGGCGCTCGTCTCGACCGATGTCCGCAGATCCTTGACCATCTGATAGGGGTGCAGGACGTAGGACCGGATCTGGTGGCCCCAGCCGATATCGCTTCTCGAATCGGCCTGGGCCTGGGCCTCATCCTCGCGCCTCTGCAGCTCGGCCTCGTAGAGGCGGGCCTTGAGCATGGCCGTCGCCGTCGCCCGGTTGCGGTGCTGGGAGCGGTCGCTCTGACTCTGCACCACGATGCCCGTGGGCAGATGGGTGATGCGCACCGCGCTGTCGGTCTTGTTGACATGCTGCCCGCCGGCGCCGGAAGCGCGGTAGGTGTCGACGCGCAGGTCCTTGTCCTCGATCTCGACGGTGATGTCGTCGTCGACCACGGGATAGACCCAGACGGAGGCGAAGCTGGTATGACGCCGCGCACTCGAATCGAAGGGCGAGATGCGGACCAGCCGGTGGACCCCCGATTCGGTCTTCAGCCAGCCATAGGCGTTGTCGCCCGAAATCCGCATGGAAGCGGATTTGATGCCCGCTTCCTCGCCCGGGCTTTCTTCCAGCCATTCCAGCTTGTAGTCGTGAGCATCGGCCCAGCGGCCGTACATCCGGGCCAGCATCTCGGCCCAGTCCTGGCTTTCCGTCCCGCCGGCGCCGGCGTGGACCTCAAGATAGCAGTCGTTCGCGTCGGCCTCGCCCGAGAGCAAGCTTTCGAGCTCCAGCTTGGCGACCTGGTCGCGCAGCGCGCTCAGGGCCGACTCGGCTTCGGCAAGGGCGCCTTCGTCGCCCTCCTCCTCGGCCATTTCGGCGAGGAGGACGCCTTCCTCGAACGCGCCCCTTAAGGAATCGTAGCCGACGACCGCGCGCTCGGTCCGCGTGCGTTCGCGCATGACCTTCCGGGCGCGCTCGGAATCGTTCCAGAGGTCGGGATCCTCGGCTTCGGCATTCAGTTCGTCCAGCCGGGCGCGCGCCGTCTCGAGGTCAAAGAGACCTCCTCAGCAGCGCCATCGACTGCTCGATTTCCTCGACGGTGGCTTGAAGTTCGGCGCGCATGTCGTGCTTCGCTCCCCATTGTTCAGCCCGGCGCGGGCCAGGCCGGATTCCTAGCCGGACACGTGGTCCCCCCGCAAGGGCGCTAGTAGAGGCCGCCGGTCCCGACGGCGGTTTCGGCCGGCCGCACGGCGGGCGAAGACCCACCCGACCCGCCGCCATAGGCGCTGTCGTCATAGCCACTGCCGTCATAGACGGTCTGCGCCGAACCGCGGGCAGGCACCGTGCCCGGCTTGAAGGCTTCCAGGATCACCTTGCTGTCACCCGGCCCCGCGGGCACGCCCGTCTCGCGGTTGACGCGCACCAGACGCACGCCGGGCGGAACCCGGAAAGGAATGGCCGGCCGGTCCGCCAGGGCCTCGGCCATGAAATCGCGGAAGATCGGCGCGGCGGCGGACGATCCCGTCTCCTTCGCGCCGAGGGTCTTCGGCTGGTCGAAGCCGACGAAAACCCCGACCGCCAGATCCGGCGCGAAGCCAACGAACCAGGTGTCGAAGGATTCGTTCGTGGTGCCGGTCTTGCCGGCCAGGGGCTTGCCCACGGCAGCGACCCGGACGCCGGTGCCGCGCTGGACCACGCCTTCGAGCATGGAGACGACCTGATAGGCGCTGATCGGGTCGACCACCTGCTCGCGCGTATCCGGCACGAAGGGCACCGGCTGGTCGTGCCATGCCGTCGCGGCGCATCCGTCGCAGGGGCGCTGGTCGTGGCGATAGACGGTCTCGCCGTTGTGATCCTGCACCCGGTCGATCAGGGTCGGGGTGATCCGCTTGCCGCCATTCACCAGCATGGCATAGGCCGTGGTCAGGCGCAGAACGGTCGTCTCGCCCGCGCCGAGCGCCAGGGACAAATGCTCCGGCAGATCGTCGACGACGCCCAGGCGCTCCGCCGTCTCGGCGACCTTGTCCATACCGATATGCTGCGCCAGGCGCACGGTCATCAGGTTACGCGACTTCTCCAGGCCCAGGCGCATCGTGCTCGGCCCGTAGAACTTGTTGGAATAGTTCGACGGCTTCCATTTGCCGAGACCGGCGCCCTGATCGATGACGAAGGGTCCGTCGACGATGATCGATGACGGCGTGAAGCCGTTGTCGAGGGCCGTCAGATAGACGATGGGCTTGAAGGCGGAACCCGGCTGGCGCATCGCCTGGGTCGCCCTGTTGAATTCGCTGCCCTCCTGGCTCCAACCGCCGCTCATCGCCAGGATGCGCCCGGTATGGGGGTCGAGTGCGACCAGGGCGCCCTGAACGTCGGGGATCTGGCGCAGGGCATAGGTTCCTTCGGGATAGGCCTTGCCGTCGTCATCCTCGGTGACCGCTTCGACCGCGACGACATCGCCGACGGCCAGCACATCGGTCAGCTTGCGCGGCGCGTTTCCGAACCGCTGATCCTCCAGCCAAGCCCGCGCCCAGCGGGCTTCCGAGAAGGGGATCGTCCCCTCACCCTGCGCGCCTCCCCCATCCGCGACCTCGGAATCCGCGCCGTCACCATCCGCAACCGCCGGGTTCGCGACCTTCGGGTCCCCGACCGACGCTTCGGCCGCCAGGCCGATGCGCGCCGATTTCTCGTCCACATCAAGGACCACCGCCATCCTCCACGGCGCCAGGCCCGGCGGCGGCCCGACCGCGGCGAGCCGCTCGGACCAATCCGGGCCAAGGGCGATCGTCGCCAGCGGGCCGCGCCAGCCGTGGCGTCGGTCGTAGGTGATCAAGCCGGCGCGCAGCACGCGATCGGCAATCTCCTGAAGAGCCGGATCGAGAGTCGTGCGCACCGAAAGTCCGCCGCCGTAAAGTCCGCTTTCCCCGAAGCGGCCGATCAGCTCGCGCCGCACCTCCTCGGCAAAATAAGGAGCGCTGGCACTTTGCGTTTCCGCCCGGCCGCGCGTCTCCAGCGGCTCGAGCTTCGCCTCGGTCGCGCTCTCGTCGTCGATCAAGCCTTCCTCAAGCATGCGGTCGATGACCCAGTTCCGGCGGTCGATGGCCGCGGCGTATCGGCGTGTCGGGTGATAGTTGTTCGGCGCCTTGGGCAGAGCCGCCAGATAGGCCGCTTCGGCCAAGGTCAACGCGGCGAGCGGCTTGTCGAAATAGTTCAACGCCGCCGCCGCGGCGCCATAGGAGCCGAGCCCGAGATAAATCTCATTCATGTAAAGCTCGAGAATGCGCTCTTTGGTGAAGGCCTTCTCGATTCGGAAAGCCAGAAGCGCTTCCTTGATCTTGCGCTCGATCGAAACTTCGTTGGTCAGCAGGAAGTTCTTTGCGACCTGCTGGGTGATCGTGGAGGCTCCGACGGGGCGGCGGTCCTTGCCGAGATTCTTAAGATTCTGCAGGGCAGCGCGGGCGATGCTGAGCGGGTTGACCCCGGGATGCTCGTAGAAATCCGCATCTTCGGCCGCCAGGAAGGCATCGATAACTCGTTTCGGGATGGCTTCGATAGGCACGAAGACGCGTTTCTCTGTGGCGAATTCGGCGAGCAGCCGGCCGTCGGCCGCGTGAACGCGGGTCACCGTGGGCGGATCGTAATCGGCGAGCTGGCGGTGTTCGGGCAGGCCCTTGCTGTAGTGCCATAGACCGAACAGCGCGCCCCCGACACCGATCAGGGCCAACACGAACAGGAAAACGAAGAAGCGAATCAGCAGGCGCATGGGTCTTTCGGCCACCCGAGCCGCAGCCCGACGGCACTTGGTCCAGATTGCCGTTTCGTTATGGCAGCTTGCAGGGTGGCGCGCAATTGTGGCCGGGCTATGGCCGCCGGCTCTCCTGGCTCCGCTCCGCCGGAGGCGTCCCGCCTAGGAACGGGAAAGCTGATCGTGGTGGGCAAAATAGCGGTCGATGGCCTGCACGATCGCAACGGCCAGTTTACGCCGATGGGCTTTCGACTTGAGGTTCTTTTCCTCGGTCGGATTGGACAGGTAGCCCATCTCAAGAAGCACCGAAGGCACGTCCGGCGCCTTGAGGACCGCGAATCCGGCGAATCGGTGGCTCTTCTGCAAGGTGCCGGTGGCGCGGCGCAATTCGCCGATCAGCATGTTCGCGAAGCGCGCGCCCTCGTTCATGCTTTCGCGCTGGGCGAGGTCGATCAGGATGTCCGTGACCTCCGGATTCTCCTGGGCGAGATTCACGCCAGCGATGATATCCGCCTTGTTTTCCTTGGCGGCCAGCTTTTCGGCTTCCTTGTCCGACGCGTTTTCCGACAGGGTATAGACCGAGGCGCCCTTGACCTTGGCGCTGCCGATCGAATCGGCATGGATCGAAATGAAGAGATCGGCGCCCGCATCGCGCGCGAGAGCGACCCGGTCGCGCAGACGGATGAAGATATCGCGGTCGCGCGTCATGATGGCCTTGTAACGGCCGGTCGCCTCGAGCTGTTCCTTGATTTCCAGCGCGGCGGCCAGGGCGATCGCCTTCTCGCGCGTGCCGCCATGGCCGATCGCTCCCGGATCGACCCCACCATGCCCCGGATCGATGACCACGACCCTGGGGCCTACACGGGCCGCCGCCTTCCCCATATCCGGCACCGGCGGCTTGCGAACCTGCATATCCGGGCTGAAACCCGCCGATTTTTCGACGCTGGATGTTTGGGAGGGTTTTTCGGGGGGCTTTTCAAGGGCCGATGCGGGCGTTTCGATCGCCGTCAAGCGCGCCTCGTCGTCGAAGGTCGCCGGGGTCACCGGCTCCAGGTCCAGGACGAATCGATGGCCCTGATCGCCGGACGGCGGCAAAAGGAAGGAGCGCTTGACGCGCACCGGCTTGTTCACATCGAGGACGATCCTCGTGGTGCCCGGACGGAACAGGCCATAGCGGAAGCCCGAAACGACACCGCGGCCGACATTGGCGGTTTCGCCGGACAGGCGCCACGCGACTTCGGACATATCGATGACGACCCGGTAGGGATCGGGCAGGGTGAAGATCTGGAATCCGACCGGCTCGCTCAACTCCACGACGAAGCGGGTCGCCTGGTCCTGCATCCCGAAACGGACATCGGTCGCCGCCGGCTTCGCGGCGGCGAACCCGGTCGACACGGTCGACGCGGCGATCAACATGCCGGCGACCAGCGCGACTATTGTCCCTTTTCCAATCGACATCTTTGAACCTTTAGTGCTCGATCCTCCAAGTTATAGGCATACACTCGCGAATACTTCAAGCATTCCGTCCAAAACTGCGGGCGACAACCACAAGCAGTGCCAAGACGAGGACAAGGGACGAGCACGGAAGGCAGGCCCGAAACATTGGCGTTGTGGACATACGCGCCAATCCCTATTCTCAATCCTGCACGGATGCATCATGAATGGTAGGGTTTCGCCGTTTGGGCCCGACGGGCCGCTTCGTGCGTCACATTCGCGGGCTGTCGGCCCGCGACAGATATAGAGACAACACGTGAATCACACCATGACGCAACCACATGCGTCTTCTTTGGAATCAACATGGAATCCGGCACTGGCGACGACCGCCCGACTGGCGGCGTGGCAACCGGACGGCGCATCCGCGATCAGCGGTTTGCGCCCGTCCCGCCATGACGCGCGCCGCCGGCTTCCCGCCCCGCCTGCCCCTTGCCGTCCCTGTGCGGACGGCCGGACGCGCGGCGCGTCAGTTGGAGAACAACTTCATGACCACCAAAAAAATGCTGATCGATGCGAGCCACCCGGAAGAAACCCGGGTGGTGGTCCTCAGCGGCAACCGCGTCGAGGAATTCGACTACGAGTCCGCCGGCCTTAAGCCCCTCAAGGGAAATATCTATCTGGCAAAAGTCACCAGGGTCGAACCGTCCCTGCAGGCGGCCTTTATCGACTATGGCGGCAACCGTCATGGCTTCCTGGCCTTCGGCGAAATCCACCCCGACTACTACAAGATCCCGGTCGCCGACCGCGAAGCGCTGATCGCCGAGGAAAACGAGGCCCAGGA
>JABIRQ010000105.1 GCA_018699755.1 Rhodospirillaceae bacterium
CCCGGACCGGGCCTATAACGGCTTTCCCGTGCTCCACTACAACGGCCCGGACAAGATCAAGCGGGTCGAGCCGATCTATGACGAGGGCGGCACGCTGGTCGGCGGCAATGTCGATATCCACCAGATCTGGTTCGATTCGCGGATCGAGAGCGATACCGCCGCGCTCGACGTCTCGGCCGTGTTCGACGTGCCCTGGACCATCACCTACACGGTCGACATCCTGGCGCGCGGCGCCGACGATTTCGCGCCCTTCGTCATGTATGTCGACGACCCCTATGCCAGCCGGGCGGGCACCCCGCCCCGGCCCGGCATCGGGATGGATCAGACCTTCCTGCCGATGGCCGAGGGGACGCGCAACGTCCTGCGCATCAAGATGACCTCGGGCAAGTATTTCAACCTGACCTATCACTGGGGCTGGCGCATCCATCCGCCGCGCATCCAGGTCGCCGAGAACGCCCTCAAGACCATCAACGGGCGCACCATTCCCGAATGGGAGCGCATGGTCTTCGGCGATGCGCCGACGGCGAGCCGCGAGGCCCAGCTCGCCGCGATCGCCAAGATCGGCGAACTGGCGCCCGCCAAGCGCATGTGGACGGCATTCCGGGACGCCCTGGACGCCGAATCGCCCGATACGGCCCTGGCGGGTCTCGACGAGGCGGCCGCGGCCTTCGACGATTGGCGCGAGCGCACGCGGCTGCCGAGTGGGATCGAGCCGGATCCCGAAGCCGACCTGACCCTCGTTTACGCGAACAACACGATCTACGGCGAGATGCGGGGCGGCGGGATATTCCGGTTCGACCAGTGGAAGACCCGGCCGCAACAGATCGTCGTCGCGCTGATCAACGCCGACAACTACGTGCACGGGTACGAGAATGCCGACTTCGGCGGCAACCGCGGCTGGGAAAACCAGTTCCAATCGACCCTGACGTCCCAGGGTTCGGGCGCCTGGTTCACCTTCGGGCGTGCCCATTGGTGGGTCAATGCCGGCGGGCCCTGGGGACTGATCGACGTGCCGCCGGCCGAGGGCGATACGCCGGGGCGCCACAAGGTCGTCCTCGATCTGGATTTCGAGCCGAGCCGGCGGCTCCGCATGTACCAATTCGACCCCTACCACCACGATGTCGCGATCTTTTCGATCCATTGAGGCGAAGCGAGGCAATCGACCGGACATGAACGTGCCGAGACCATACGAGAGCGCCGCCTTCGCGACGGTTCTGCTGGCGGCAGTGCTGTATCCGGCGGCGGTGGCGGCCGAGAACATCGGAATCCCGGGGTTCGGCAACTTCACCCTGTTCTCGACCCTCAATATCGGCGGCATGACGAACGACGGCGAGCTCGGGGCGACCGAGGAAACCGAAAGCCAGCAGACCTTGCGAAGCGTGAAGTCCCTGGTCGGATTCGACTGGGTCTGGGACATCGGGCGCAGCCACAAGATCCTCGGCCACTACGAATACGGCGGACAGTTCTCCCGGATCGAGGACACGGTCGACGACGCCAGGCCGTTCCGGTCCTGGATCGGCGTCGAGAACTTTCTCGGCACCTTCACTTTCGGCAAGCAACAACTCGCCTTCGACAAGTACTACGGCGACCTGATCGACCGGTCCCAGGCGTTCTACGCGACCGGATACACGACCCCGCATGCCGGCGGGCTGACCTTGTCCTCCGATCTCGTGAAGGTATCGACCTCGATCGGGAAGTTCTCTGCCGATCTGGATATTCGGCCCGACGGCCCGACCCGGGATGCCACCATCGAAAGTCGCGTCGGGTTCGGTATGATGTATCGCCAATGGCTGAATCGCATCAGTGTCGGCGGCGCCTTCGATCGCGAGGAGCGGCGCAACGGAACGACCGTCGAACGCTACGGCGGCGCGGTTGAGTACCGCAGCGAACAATGGACCCTGGCGGCGGGCGCCCATCTCGTATCCGACCAGACGCCCGAGGACACGAAATCCTATAACCTTCTAGCGAGCGTCCAGATCACCCCGGACAATGCCGTCCATCTCAGCCTGTCGACCATCGACGACAACGATGTCTATGACAGCTTCCTGGGCGCTGGCTATTTCGTCGATCACAGGATCGGCAGCCAATTCAGCCTCTACAGCGAGGGGGCGGCGACCCGGGTCGACGCCGCGCGCGGCGCGAATGGAATCTACGCATACAGGGTCCTGATTGGCGTGCGCTACGATTTCGGCAACGTCTGGTATTGAGCGGCGCGATGAGACCCGGATTCGCCCAAGCCCTCGCCGCGCTCGTCGCATTCGCCGCATTCGCCGCATTGGCGGTCCCGACCGCCGGATTGGGAGCGGAGAACTCGCCGTTCGCGAACAAGGACACCCACTACTGCCTCAACTGCCACGCCGCAGACCCGAGCGGATTCGCCCCTCCACGCTACGCGCCGCCCAAGATCGTGGGCCAGAATGCCGCCTATCTGATAGCCGCGCTGAACGACTATCGCGACGGGCGGCGCAACCACTATCTGATGCAGAGCCCGGCCGAGACGATCGCCCGGGACACGATCGCCGAAGTTGCGGAATACCTTTCGAAGCTGGATGGGACAGGGCTACCCGAATACCCGACCGCCGAGCCCGATCTCGAGCTGGCTGCGCGCGGCGCGGAACTGGCCGGGCACCTCTGCGTCGAGTGCCATCACGCCGATCCGGCGCGAAACAAGGACGCTGTCCCGATCCTGAACGGCCAGCATCCGAGCTATCTCACCGCAGCGATCCGCGATTACCGCCTGGGCGTGCGGCGGAACAAACGCATGGGCGATGCCGTTGTCGGCCTGTCGCAAGAGGAGGTGCGCGCCATCGTCGCCTACTACGCGCAGTTGGACGGCCTCTATCCCTGGACTGGACCGCGCGCGACACCCTAGTCCGGATGGCGCATGAAGGGGCTGTATGCGGGGGCGTCGGGCTTCAACTTGCCTTCCTCATCCCAGTCGTCCCAGCCGTTGAAGGGAATGCGCGCCATCTTGTCGAGCCCGCGCAGATGATCGGCCAGGCCGGCCTTGTAGCCTTCCAGCCGGTCGTGCAGGACGCTCGGGTCGGAGTAGAGAATCCCGCTCTCCACCGAAAAGCTGTAATAGGGCGGCAGCACGGTGAAGCCGACATAGTGCAGGCTGTAGTGGAAGGGCCAGAGCAGCATATCCGCGTCGCCGTTTCGCCCGTCGCAGCCATGGGTGCTGGCCGGTGCGCCTGTCGAGACCGAGATCACGGCCCGCTTGCCCTGGAAATAGCCCTTATCGTAGCGCATCGAGCCGGTATAGACCCGGCCGTAGACCAGGCAGCGGTCGAGCCAGCCTTTGAGGATCGCGGGGGTCGAGAACCACCACATGGGGAACTGGAAGACCACCAGGTCCGCGCGTTCCAGCTTCTCGACCTCGGCCTTGACCTGAGGCGGCAGGGCGTCGGTGTCGGCGGCGTGGCGCTGCTCGCCCTGGGCGCTGAAATAGTCGGGCTCCTTCGGCGCGGGGAAATGGTCCTGCCCCTCGCAGGGATCGAAGCCTTGGCGGTAGAGATCGCTGATCTCCGCCGTCCAACCCTCGGCCTCCAGGGTCTCTTTCCCGATTTGGGCCATCTGGGCGTTGAAGGATTTGGCCTCCGGATGGGCCAGGACGATAAGGGCATGCATGGGCGGGCTCTCCTGCTGGGATCGGCGCGGACGATTCGGACGGGAGCCTAACGGATCGGGCGAGCGCCGGAAAACCCGCGCGGGCGCAATGGGGCTTTGCATCAATGCTGTTCTACCGAGAACGGATCTGCGCCGCCGTCAGGTCACGGCGCGAACGGCCCAGGCGCGCGCGGTGGCACGCACGCCGCCGCCATGGGGGCAGAGGGCCTGGCGGTAGGCGCGTTTGAGGGCTTCGCGCGCACCGTCGTCCAGGCTGGCGGCATAGCTGGGTGCGGGACCGCAGCCGGTCGCCACGGCCCGCCAGCAGGTTTCGAAATTCTCGAAGGCGAGGGGCAGGTCGATCGCCTTGGTCTCGACCGAATCGAAGCCCGCGCCCTCGAACAACCCGCTCAGATGCTCGGGGTCGCAGTCCTCGAAGCGCCGGGTTTCGTCGAATTCGGTCGCGTCCGGGTCGCATTCGGTCGCGGCCTCCCAA
>JABIRQ010000150.1 GCA_018699755.1 Rhodospirillaceae bacterium
CGCCCCCGCCTCCGCCGCTTTGATCGCCGCCACCGAAATCGCCACCGCCACCGCCGCCGCCATAACCGCCGCCCCCGCCGCCTTCGCCGCGGGAATCGAGCATGGTGAGCTGGCTGCGGAAACGCTGGAGCACGACCTCGGTCGAGTAGCGGTCGGCGCCCGACTGGTCCTGCCATTTGCGGGTCTGGAGCTGACCCTCAAGATAGACCTTGGCGCCCTTCTTGAGGTATTTCTCGGCGACGTCGACCAGGCGGTCGTCGAAGATCACCACCCGGTGCCACTCGGTCTTCTCGCGCGGCTCGCCCGAATTGCGGTCCTTCCATCGCTCGGAGGTGGCGACGGAGAGATTCGCCAACTTCCCGCCGTTGGACATGGTGCGGACTTCCGGGTCGCGGCCCAGATTGCCGATGAGGATGACCTTGTTGACACTGCCCGACATGAAAAGATTCCCGATTGCGTGAAAATGTGCCGTTTTCGGCGCGATTTGCGCCCCTGCCCCGTCTCTCGGCCTAGCTTATACGGCGAGGCGCCTTGCGGGCCAGCAGCGAATCGCCCCGCGCCGGCCATTCGACTTTTCGCCGATTCTCATCAATTGTTGACATCGGCGGTTCACAAGCGTCGACACGCCAAGGCGCGCTCGAACCGCTGAAATGTTCACTATATGTTCTTTAGCCGCCTCGGCCAAGGAAATTCCTAGCCCGCACACATGATTGCGCCTGGCGCCAAGAGCAGCCGCGACAAGTGAGGCTAGGGAATTGGAGCCCGCTCCGGAGTTGCGGGCTGGGGGCGCCCGACCCTACGGCCTATGGGTCGGCCAGGACGCCTCGAAAACGGCGAAGTCGCGCTCCAATCGCCATTGCAGGCGAGCCTTTTCGCTCCCCTCCAGGAAACTCGCGCAAACTTTCCCCGGTTTTTCCGCGCCCAGCGCCTCCTTCGCGCAATCCGCGACCGCGACCGCGGCGCCCGGGTCCTGCCATAGGCTGTCGCCGTCGATGAATGCGTAGGTCATGCTGTTGCGCGCGAACGCTTTCATATTGGCATAGTCGAGGTCGTAGGTCCGCGCAGCGCGCACGAACTCATGGGTCAGGTCGATGCGAGAGACGCCCTCGTCGTCGGTCGAGAGGGCGACCGGCACGCCCATGGCCCGGTAGGTCTCGAACGGGTGGTCCTTGCCTTCGACCCCGAGAATCACGTCGTTGGAAGTGAGGAGAATTTCCACCATCACCCCGCGCTCCACCATCTCGGCCATAAGGCCGTAGGGGTCGTCTTCGTAGAGGATGTCGACGCCGTGGCCGATGCGCCGAGCGCCGGCGGTAAGCACCGCTTCGCGCACGTGGAAGCGCAGGTCCTTTGGCGGCACCAGACCCATTGTCAGTTCGCCCGCGTGCAATGCGGCCGCCACGCCCGGGACCTCGGCACCGACGAAGGCGACGCTGGCCATCTGTCTCGCATAACCGGCGAGGGTAACCCGGTCATCCTCCGGGCCGACGAGGTTGATGCCGACGACATGGGGGGAGACCTTCGCCAAGTGGTAGCCGTAGAGAACTTGGGCGAATACTTGCTCGGGTGGAAACACGCGGATGACCTGGGCCAGGAAGCGGACCGTCACGTCGCAGGCCGGCGGGTGCTTGGTGTCGCATTCGAGGGCTTTGCGCACGCCCGCCATCAACGCATCGATACCGCCGGCCACTTCCTGGACAATTCGGTCAATGTCTTTGTCCGCGAGCTTTCCGCGCAGGGCCTTGAGGTCGTCGTCCCAGGCGAGGTCGGCGGCGAGCTTGCGCGCCGAAGACATGCCCGCCGATCCCATCAGCTCTAGATAGGAGATATTCTGCTCCGCGGCGCCGGTCACGACCTCGACCAGCATGTCGACGCCGCGCCCCTTTCCGGCCGGATCGAAGGCGGAGAAAGTGGCGAAGAACTGGTCGTGGCCAGATCGCCCATAGATCTTGTAGTTGCGTACCGAGAGCGCATCGATCAGGCGGTCGGTGAAGAGCTCGTCACCGAGGACCGTGGCGACCGCGACCCGGCCCTTGACGCTGTCGCAGGGCGGCTTGCTCAGGACCAACTCGGCGAGGTCGACGCATACGCCGTCCTCGGCCGCCCAGGCGATCCAGCTCTCGGCGTAGATAGCGCCGCTCAGGTGGTTGTGCAGGTCGCCCCCCTTGGGCATGGCGCGCAGGAAGGCCGTAAGCTCGGCCGGCCGTTGCTTGAGGGCCTCGAACGCCGCCGCCGTGGCCGCCTCGCGAGAAACTTCCGCCGCTCTTGCCGGCGCGCCGGCCCAGGCCACGACGACCGACGCCACCGCGACTAGGATCCATGCCCGTTTCCGAATTCCGCCCATCCTCTCTTCTTCCTTCGCCAGCCGAGACTGCCTTTTATGACATGAACGCGGTGGAAATGTCCCAGGTTCGGAGGTTATCTGTCTGTCCTCGCCGAAGTCATCGCGTTGGGATTTGATATGACCGCCGCCGAAGACGTCCACGCCAAGATCCGCAAACGCGCCGTGCGGGTCTTTCCAAGCTCCGCAGGCGGGGTGGCGCTGGCGACGGCCTTGGCCATCGTGTTCGCGCGCTGGATGGGGATCGGCCAGTTCGGCGCCTTTGCCTTCACCTATCATGCGATTCGCCTGATGGCCCTCTTCGGCAGCCTGGGGTTCAGCCAGATCGCCCTGCGCTACGTGCCGCGCTACCACAGGGACGGCCATGCCGGCCTGCTGTCCGGCTTCATGCGTGTGGGGCTCGGCGTCACGCTCCTAGGC
>JABIRQ010000104.1 GCA_018699755.1 Rhodospirillaceae bacterium
AGCTCTCCGCAAGAACCTTCGTGATCGCCGCCGTCAACGTCGTCTTGCCGTGATCGACATGGCCGATCGTACCAACATTGCAATGCGGCTTGTTCCGCTCGAATTTCGCCTTGCCCATGATTTTCCGAACCTGCCTCTATCCGAACTTGTCTCTATGCGGTCACAACGACCCGATCTTGTCTCGTCGTCTTGTATCGGCGCCCCGTCTCCCGGCCCCAGGGCGGAATTGGGGGTGGAATTGGAGCGGGTGAAGGGAATCGAACCCTCATAGCCAGCTTGGAAGGCTGGAGCTCTACCATTGAGCTACACCCGCCCGTACCGTCTCAACCCACCGTCTCGATCGACCCTCGGTCCGTCACGATCGGCCTTCGCCTAGCCGGCCTTTGGTGGAGGGGGTTGGATTCGAACCAACGTAGGCGTACGCCAACGGGTTTACAGCCCGTCCCCTTTAGCCACTCGGGCACCCCTCCCCGGCAGGCCGCGATGAGCCGCCCGGTAGACTGGCCGGCAAACCGTGATATCTGACCGTGATGTCTGGCCGCGCGTTGAGCGAGCGAATATGGGAATTTCCCGTTTGTTGTCAATGTCAAACCAGGGTCAACACAGGTAAACGCACCCGTCCGGCTTCCCCACCCCCATCAGGGCGGCGCCGGTCGCGTGTTTCCCCATACTGGTCTAGGATCATAAGCATGGCGAGAACCGAACGCAAGCGCCGCAATAGCGGGGGCCGGACGGGCCGGAAGCAGGCCGGAGGCCAAACCCGGAACGAGGCCGGAGGTCCGGGAGCCGCCGTCTGGCTCCACGGCAGCCATGCCGCCTTGGCAGCCTTGGCCAATCCGGCGCGACGCATCCGACGGATTCTGCTGACCGAGGGCGCGGCCCGGACCCATGGCGAGGCGCTTGCGGCGCTCCCCGAGCGCCCGGCCTCGAATGCAGACTCGGATGCGGACTCGGGCCGGCCGAGCCGGAACCTGCCCAATCGGGCCGGCCTCGCGCGATTCGCCCCCCGCGCGCGCTTCGAAATCGTGGATCGGACGGAGATCGAGCGCCTGTTGCCCCCCGGCGCCGTGCATCAGGGCATCCTCGTCCTGGCCGATCCGCTCGACCCGCCGGCCCTGGAGGATATTCTCGACCGGGCCGAACCGGATTCCTTGCTCGTCGTCCTCGACCGGGTGACCGATCCGCAGAACGCCGGGGCCGTCCTGCGGTCCGCCGCCGCTTTCGGCGCCCTCGCCGTGATCGCGCCCAAGGACCACGCCCCGCCCGTCACCGGCACATTGGCCAAGGCCGCCTCCGGCGCGCTCGAAATCGTGCCCCTGATCCCCGTGACCAACCTCGCCCGCGCCCTCGAGGCGATCAAACGAGCCGGGTTCTGGTGCCTGGGCCTGGATTCGGAGGCCAGCGCCCCGCTCACCGGGGCCCAAGAGGAAGGCCGTGCCGCCCTGGTCCTGGGGGCAGAGGGCGCGGGCCTGCGCCGCCTGACCCGCGAAGCCTGCGACGGCCTCTACCGCCTGCCGACGATTCCCCCGATCGCCAGCCTCAACGTCTCCAACGCCGCCGCCGTCGGGCTTTACGAATTGGCGCGGACCCGCGGCCGGTCATGACCCGTCGAGGCCGATCCTGAAGACCTCGATCGGCCCGCGCAGCGAGCCTGTCTCACCGATCCGGGCCCAGCCGCGCCGTATCAGGATGCTCCGGGCGCTGTCCGTGGACGCGTAGAGGGCGGAATAGCCCAGGCGGCGGGCCTCCGCCTCCACCGCCGCGACCAGCGCCCGCCCGACGCCTTGCCCTCGGCGTTCCGGCGCGACCAGCAGGGCGGCGAGCCAGGGACCGGGGGCGATCTCCGCGCCCAAGGAATCCGACTTGAGCGCGGCCGTGCCCAGGAAATGGCTCGCCGCGTCGAGCGCAACGAGGCATCGCGGAAGACCGTCGTCCGAGCGATAGGTCGCCATATCGGCCGCCGCATCGCCTGGTCCTTCGGGTCCGTAATAGGGAAACCATTCCGCCTCGTACCGGTGGGCCAGTTCCACGGCCATGGCGCCCGATGCGTCTGTCAGGGGAACGATCTTCGGTTCCATCGCGCCCTTCCGAACCGCTCCGCCGTGCCGCTCACCCAAGATTCACACTTCCGGGCGATCGGATATCCCGCGGAACCATTTATATCACCATAAGGTGATATATTACCGCCAACGCTCATCCTGGCGGTCGTAGCAGCCCTCGCGCAGATCGGGCTTGGCGGCCAGCAGGGTGCTTTTCTTGATCTTGAGGCTGGGGGTGCGCGGGAATTCCGTCACGTATTCGAGATAGCGCGGGATCTTGAAGCGCGCGAGATTCTTCGCGCAATGGGCGATCACCGCGTCGGGCGGGCAGTCGTCCTTGGTCTTGCCCTCGGCGAGCAGCAGATAGGCCTTCACCTCCTCGCCGCGATAGTCGTCGGGGACCGGGACGACCGCCGCCTCCAGGATCTCGTCCATGCCGCGCAGCACGCCTTCGACCTCGACCGCGCTGACATTCTCGCCGCTGCGCTTCACCATGTCCTTGCGCCGGCCGAGATAGAAGAACCAGCCATCCTCGGTCTGCCGCCCGGCATCGCCGGTGCGGAACCAGTCGCCCTCGAAGAAGGCCGCCTCGGTCGCTTCCGGCTTGTTGTAGTAGCCGAGCAGATGGGAGCGCGGGAAGCCCGCCTTGGTGCGGATGCAGATCTCGCCGATCTCGCCGCGCGGCACTTCCTTGCCGTCCGGGTCCATGATCGCGGCTTCGCGGAAGGCGGTGGGCACGCCGACCGTCGCCGTGCCGGTCATCTGCCAGGCCTCCATCGGCACATAGATGGCGCAGCCGGTCTCGGTCATCAGGAAACCCTGACGCGCCAGGAATCCGTAACGCTTCTCGTACCAGGGATAGTTCTCCGGCCGGTGGCTGTAGCAGGAGGCGACGATCATATCGTTGTCCGAATCGTCCTCCCGCGCCATCTGCTTCGCGACGACCTCGGGGAAGTTGCAATACTGGATGCGGTATTTCTTGAGCCAGCCGAGAAACCGCGTGCCGCTCTGCTTGCGCGCGACATAGGCTGTGGCGCGCCGGTAGGCGGTCATCAGGAACAGCCACTGGGCATCGACATAGTAGAAGGGCTGGGCGATCAGGATGCGCTCCAGCCGGTCCTGGAAGCAGGCCGAGGAGACCCGCCCGAAGGTCAGCCAGAAGCGCTGGGTCTGCATCGCGCCCTTGGGCATGCCCGTGGTGCCGCTGGTGTATTGGATGTTCATCAGGTCGTCGAGGCTCGGCTCCCGCGCCGGCGTGAAGCTCTCCGCCGCGCCCGGCACCAGATCGTCCCAGTGATGGGGATAGCCCTCGGCCCGCGCGCCCACGACCAGCACCCGGTCCTTGGGCAGAACCACCTCCTCCATGCCCTCGAAGACCGGCAGCAACCCGGCGTCGATCACCAGGAACTCGGCGTCCGAATCGGTCAGCATGTAGTGCAGTTCGGGGCCGGTGTAGTTGTAGTTGAGCGGCTGGGTCACCGCGCCGATGCTGGCCAGCGCCAGCCAGGTCAGGGGATAGGTCGCCTCGGTATGGACCATCACGCTGACATGGCTGCCGTGCTCGATGCCGAGATGGACCAGGGCGTTGGCGGTCTTGGCGACACGGCGGACCAGCTCGCAATAGGTGATGGTCTCGTCGTCGTCGAAGAAGACCAGGGCCGGATGGTCCGGCGCCTCTTCGGCGCATCGGCGCAGCAGGGCGCCGACATTGGCCGGCAGGGGCTCGCCCTCGATCCGGCGCATGAGCCGCTCGCTCTGCCAGGCCGCAACCTCGGCCATGCTCGGCGCGGCATGACCGATCCCGCTCGGCCCGGCGGGCGGCGCCCCGGTGATCGGGGCGTCGAAGGCCGTCTCGTCCATGCCGCGCTCCGTCAGACGGCGTTCGGCGTGGGCGAGTAGTCGGTCGCGTTCCAAAGCTGGTTGCGCACATCCGTGACAAGCGGACCGTTGGCCTCGCTTCGCTTGCGCACGGCGAGCCATTCCTCGTCGACGCGCATGGCGTTCCAGCCCTTCTCGTAATGCGCCAGATCGTCCCACTCCATGATGTAGTGGAGTTCGTGGGTGCTGCCGACCGCCGCGGTCCAGAAACCGACCACGCGCATGCCGTGCTTCTTGAAGATGCGCATGGTGTCGTCGCGGAACCGGGCGTTCAGGTCCGGCATCCGCCCCGGCGCGGCGATATAAAGACGGTACTCATAAATCACGGCGTTTCTCCCTCTCACCGGCGCCCCGTTTCACATTGATCGGGCGCGGGCCTCGCGACTCCTATAGCGCGCAGGCCCCGCGCCCTCAAGCGGACAGAGCGGGAGCCTGCCATGCCCGGCGGGGGGGTGCCCGGCGCATCCTTCGAGACGGGTCTGCCCCGTCAGACGGCGTTCGGCGTGGGCGAGTAGTCGGTCGCGTTCCAAAGCTGGTTGCGCACGTCGGTGACGAGCGAGCCATTGGCCTCGGTCCGCTTGCGCACGGCGATCCATTCCTCGTCGGCGCGCATGGATTTCCACGCCTTCTCCATCGCGGCCAGGCTGTCCCAGGCCAGGATGTAATGCAGCTCGTGCGCGTTGCCGACCATGGGCGTCCAGAAGCCGACGACCTTCATGCCATGCTTCTTGAAGATGCGCATGGCATCGTCGCGGAACAGGGCGTTCAGGTCCGGCATCCGCCCCGGGGCGGCGATATAAAGGCGATATTCGTAGATCACGGTGTTTCTCCCTCTCATCCGCGCCCCATTCATGCTCGCCGGGCGCGACCCTCGCCGACTCCTATAGCGCGCAAGCCCCGCCCCCTCAAGCGGACAAGGCGCAAGCCCGCCATGCCCGGCGGAGAAGACGGCCGCCTCGTCCTTCGAGACCCGGGCCGAGATGGGGGCTGCGCCCGCTGCTCAGGGTGAGGCTCCACTTTAGAGCCTATCCACAGCCCTCAACCCGATCCGTAGCCCTCACCCTGAGGAGGGCCGCAGGCCCGTCTCGAAGGGCGAGGGCGCCTGACCCAACCGCCCGCTTCCGACCCCGCGCCCGATGCGCTAGAACGGGCCCGTGCCGGCGTAGCTCAGCTGGTAGAGCAACCGCCTTGTAAGCGGTAGGTCGCGGGTTCGACTCCTGCCGCCGGCACCATTTCCGCCTCCATCACCCGCCACCCCCTCCTTTTCCGTCATTGCCCGGCGCAGCCCGGGCAATCCAGCGGCGCGGCTATCACCGCCCGAATTCCTCGCCCATGCCGAAAGCTGGATGCTCCGGACGAAAGCCGGGGCTAGACGCACGCAGAATCATCGGCAGCTCGCCGCCTAACCGCTAGCCGCTTCCTCCCGCCCCGCCCGCAGGGTCGTCGCATACCGCGGCAGCCCATCCTCCATCCGTAACCAGGACACCTGCTCGCTTGTCCAGACATGGACGGTCGGCTCGAAGGCGCCCGGATCGTCGAAGGCCCCGATCATGAGATGGACTTCGTCGCCATGCCGGTCGCTGCCGTAGCTGATCGGCGAGCCGCAGCGGGAGCAATGGCCGCGCCGGACTCCGGGGGAGGAAGCGAAGACCGCCGGCCTCTCCCCCGTCCAGCGCACGGTGGCCTCGCGGTAGCCGGCAACGGTCGAGAAGGCCGAGCCGGTGTGCCGGCGGCAGCTTTCGCAATGGCAATGGGCGACCCATTCGGGCGCGCCCAGGGCCTCGAACCGCACCGCCCCGCAGAGGCAGCGGCCGGTGTGGATTTCATCGGCCATGAAGGATCTCCTCGGGAGCCTCACGCTGAGCCCCATCATCCTGAGTCTGTCGCCCGTCATCCTGAGTTTGCCGAAGGACGGAGTATGAGGCCCTGGCACACCGCATCGATCGTACCCTCACCACCTTCCAGCACGCTCAGGTTGAAAAACTTTACTATCGCACATCATAACGCGGCCTGGCGGTCTGGCAAGCGCCGACCGTTCACCCCCTCCCCGACCCTCCCCCTGCCCAGGGTGAGGGGATATATCGGAAGGCCGCAATCTCATCTTCCCCCAATCTGGCCCTGTGCTGGATCGTTCGCCCAGTTTGCAGGGTCCCGCCCCGAACGCCTCCCTCCCCCTGGATATGGGGGAGGGTGGGGGTGGACCATGGATCCCGCACTTCTTGAGCGCCGATATCATCAGCCGCTCCCCCCGCCCGCCGTTTTCGCGTAAACTCCCCGCCACGACGCGCGCCGCGGGCGCGCCGCACCCGCATGAGGGAGACAGCCATGCAGGAATTCAGGGGCAGCTACACCGTCACCGCCACGCCTTTCACCGAGGATCTCTCGGATATCGACGAGGCGGGCCAGCGCCGCTTCCTCGACTGGCTGATCGCGAACGGCGTGCCCGGCATCATACTGTCCGGCGGAGTGGTTCGG
>JABIRQ010000229.1 GCA_018699755.1 Rhodospirillaceae bacterium
CCGCCAAGGCCGGAGAACATGAGGTTGGCGATTTGGCCGATAAAGAACGCCTCGAACTCGCGAGCCGATTCGCGGACCTGCTCCGGCTCGCGGATCGAGTGCGGAGCGGGGACACGCGGCGTCGAGGGCCGCAGCTCCGGCAGAAGACGGGCGATGGGATCTGTCGCGCCCATCACATGATCTCGATCTCGGCCTGGAGAGCGCCCGCCGCCTTGATCGCCTGCAGGATGGTAATGAGGTCGCGCGGGCCGATGCCCAAGGCGTTCACGCCGTTGACCAGCTCCTGCAGGCTGACGCCGCCTTCGATCAGGGCCAGCTTGTTCGCCTCGCCCTCGTCGATCTCGATCGAAGTGCGGTCGACCGTCGTGGTCTGGCCGGTGTTCGAAAAGGCGTTGGGCTGGGAAACCTGCGGCGTCTCGGTGATGCGGATGGTGAGATTCCCTTGGGCGATGGCGATGGTGCTGATACGCACGTTGGCGCCCATCACGATCACGCCGGATTGTTCGTCGATAACGACGCGGGCGGGCAGGTCGGGCGTCACCTCCAGTTGCTCGACATCGGCCAGGAGATCGATCGTCGCGCCGGCATAGCTCTGCGGCACATCAAGCTGGACCGTGGTCGGGTCCAAGGTGACGGCGGCGCCGACCCCGACGAAGGCGTTGATGACCTGGGCCATGCGTCTCGCCGTGGTCAGGTCCGGATTGCGCAGCGCCAGTTTGATGCGGGTCATGGCCGCCAGGTCGAAATGCAGCTCGCGTTCGACGATGGCCCCGTTCGGAATCCGCCCATTGGTCGGCACGCCCTTGGTCACGGTTGTGGCGTTGCCGGTTGCGCTGAACCCGCCGACCGAAATGGGCCCCTGGGATACGGCGTAGACCTCACCATCGGCGCCGAGCAGGGGGGTCACCAACAAGGTGCCGCCCAGCAGGCTGGTCGAGTCGCCCAAGGCACTGACCGAAGCGTCGATGCGCGAGCCCTGATTGGCGAAGGGCGGCAAGGTCGCGGTGACCATGACGGCAGCGACGTTCTGGGTGTCGAGATCGGCGTCGCGGATATTCACGCCCAGACGTTCGAGCATGCCGATCAGGCTTTGTTGGGTGAACGGCGAGTTGGCGAGACCGTCGCCCGTGCCGTTGAGTCCGACGACAAGGCCGTATCCGACCAGCATATTGTCTCGAATGCCTTCGAAATCGGCGATGTCCTTGATGCGGGAGCCGGCCGAGGCCGGCGTGCCTCCCAGGATCAGGGCGGCCAGGGCGACGGCAAGCCAGCTCAGCCGACGAAGAAACCATGTTCGGACGATTCGTTGCATACCGGATCGTTCTCGTTGTCCCGTGCCCGCCATCGGTCTCACCGCCGAGTGCGCGCCGCTCAACTAGCGAGAGGCGTGCCAGGACGGTTAACGAGAAAATACATATGTTTTCCAACATATTAGCCTGGAGGCCGCATGCTTCCCGTGGGCGCCGGGGTACTTGCTGCCGGGCATCGGGGAAGAAACTGCCGATTGCCTCATGATGGCCTTGGCGAACGTGCTCAAATTCGGCCGGCCGCTCGCTTTTACATTGTCTTAAGTATACCGGCGGAGAGTCGCCGCCATGAGCCAAGTCGGACGACCGAGACAATCCAGGGATCGCATGCGGGGCAGAGAATGAGGGTCGAATCCAACCGCGCGCCTGTCGCAAGGCGTATCCGGACCGATCGCGCCGCGGTCTCATCCGGCGGTCGGTTCGAGAGCCATATCGGCCAGTCCCGGGCCACAACAGGGCCGGCAGCCAGCGCGCTCGATCCGGTGGCGAATCTCGAATCTATCTTGCTTCTCAATGATATCGCGGATCGCGAAGAGCCCGATACCGCGGCCCGGCGCGATGCGTCGACGATGTTGGATCGGCTGGACGATATCCGCCATGGCTTGCTTCTAGGGCGGCTCCCGGCAGGGGTGCTCGCCGATCTGGAGCGGGTGGCGCGTCGCGACGCAGCCGGCATTTCGGATCCCCAACTGCGCAGCCTTCTCGATGAAATCGTGCTGCGGGCACGCGTCGAATTGGCCAAGCTGGCCCAAACGCGCCAATCGGCAACTCGTTAATATTTCAGAGAAATTCGATTCACGGGCGATGCCGATTCCGGCGTTGCGAATGGCAGATCTTCTCACTAGTATGCGCGCGCTTTCGACGAGGGAGGGCGCTGAATTGGCGAAAACGACCAAAAACGGACAAAAATACACCTCGAAGAAGCCGTCGGCTCGAGAATATCGGCCAACGGAGAGCGAGAAGTTCATGAACCCGCGGATGCGGGAACACTTCCGCAAGAAACTCCTTTCGTGGCGCGACGAGCTGCTGCGCGGCTCGTCCGAAACCTTGAATCACCTCCAGGAAGATAATGGGGCCCAGGCCGCGGATCTGGCCGATCGGGCGTCGAACGAGACCGACCGCTCAATCGAATTGCGCACCCGTGATCGCGAACGCAAGCTTATCTCCAAGATCGACGACGCC
>JABIRQ010000102.1 GCA_018699755.1 Rhodospirillaceae bacterium
CGCCACCGTTTCGGCCAGGGGCGCTTCGTCCTGTTCGCTGCCGGCGAACTCGTCGAAGCCAAGCGTCAGGGTGCGCAAGGGCGCACCGTCGCGCTCCGATGCATAGGCCGTCATGACGGCGGAATCGATGCCGGCGGACAGAAAAATCCCGACCGGAACGTCCGAAACGAAGTGATGCGCCACGGAATCGAGTATCAGATCGTGGAGGTTCGGCATCGTTCCACGCCCCGCTTCGGCCCCGTCCCGCAGAGCCTGACCGACGTCGAAGAACGCCTTCGGCGCGCCGACGCCATGGCGATCAACCCAGAGAGTCGAACCCGCCGGCAGGGCGCGAATCCCTTCGAACAGAGTAAAGGGATCCGGGACATGGCCCCAGAGAAAGAACCCGACATGGCCGGCCGGCGAGGGCGAAGAATCGATGCCGTCTCCAGCCCGCAGCGCCTTGACGGTGGACGCCGTGCGCAGGGTTCTGCCGTCGTCGGCGTAGTAAAGCGGCTTGATGCCGAAGGGATCGCGCGCCAGCAGCGCGCCGCGCCGCGCCGGATCCCAGATGACGAACGTGAACATGCCGCGCAGATGCTCGACCATGCCGGCGCCGTCGCGATCATAGAGATGCAGCAGCACCTCGGTGTCCGACTGGGTGCGCAGGTCACGCCCCTGGGAGACCAGTTCCTCGCGCAAGGCTCGGAAATTATAGATCTCGCCGTTGAAGGTGACGACCGGCCCGTCCGGGCGCAGAACCATCGGCTGATGGCCCGCCGGCGAAGGATCGATGATTGCGAGCCGCCGGTGCCCCATCCCCACGCGATCCGATTTGCAGAGCCAGTCCCCGGCATCGTCTGGCCCACGCACCAGCATCGAGTCGCGGACACGCAGCAGTTCCGCCCGGTCAACCGGCGGCGCATCCTCCGCATACCCCACTATCGCATTGATACCGCACATGAATTCGACCGAATCTATTCCAACATCCGAAACCTGGCACGAAACGCCAAGCCCGGCCTTGAGGACACTCCCAGCAAGGGCCGTGCCGCACGACTGTAACGCGGAGCGCGCGGGCGGATAAGGCAGCCTTTTCGTCGTCGGCCTTTCTGCCGCCATCCTTTCGTCAATGGCCCGGACGCGGCACCTCTGCTAGGTTCCCGCCATGTGTGGAATCGCTGGTATCTGCGGCCCCGATTCGGGCGAAGGCCAAGCCCGCCTTCAGGCGATGCTGGCCACGATTGCCCATCGCGGGCGAGACCATCGCGGCGTTTGGGCCGACGGCCCCTGCCTGCTCGGCCACAACCGCCTTTCGATCATCGATCTGACGGAGACCGGGCACGAGCCGATCCCGAACGAGGACGAGACCGTCTGGGCCCTGCTCAACGGCGAAATCTACAACTACCGGGAACTGCGCGCCGATCTGATGGCCCGCGGCCATCGCTTTCGCGGCACGGGCGACGCTGAGGTCATCCCCCATCTCTACGAGGAATACGGCCAGGATTTCCTGCGCCATTTGCGCGGCATGTTCGCCCTCGTGGTCTGGGACGAGCACGCGGGCACAATGTTGCTGGCCCGTGACCGACCCGGCAAGAAACCGCTCTATTACGCGCAGATCGGCGGAAATCTGGTCTTCGCATCGGAGATCAAGGCTCTGCTGGTCTATCCGGGCATCGACGACAGCGTCGATCCCCAGGCCATTCACGACTATCTCTCCTTCGGGATCGTACCGGGCGAGCGGACCGTCTACCGCGGCATCCGGCGTTTGCCGGCCGCCCATGTCCTGACCGTCGACGGCGGCACGGGCGAAACGCGACTCGATCGCTACTGGGACGCGGCCTATCTGCCCAAACACGAGATCGGCTTCGACGAGGCGGTCGAGGAGGTTGACCGCATCCTGCGCGAATCGGTCGCCCTGCGCCTGCGCGCCGACGTGCCCGTGGGCAGTTTTCTGTCTGGCGGAATCGACAGCGGCATCGTCACGGCCATCGCCGCCCAGGTCTCGGATCGGCCGGTCCGGACCTATTCCATCGGTGTCGAGGATCCGGCGATGGACGAGCGCCCCCTCGCCCGCCTCGTCTCGGAACGCTACGGCACCGACCATACGGAATTCCTGCTGACCCACGAGCTGGGCGAAAATCTCGAACGCGTCGTCGCCCATTACGACGAACCCTTCGCCGACGCCTCGGCCCTGCCCAGCTTCGCGGTCGCGGGCCTCGCCTCCGATCATGTCCGCGTGGTTCTCAACGGCGACGGCGGCGACGAGGTTTTCGCCGGCTATCGCCATTTCCTGGCTGGCCGCGCGGCCGACCGGGTCGGCTGGCTGACCGGCGCGCCGGCGCAAACGGCCCTCGCCCTGCTTCCCGCCCCGCGCACGGGGCGGACGCGCTACCAATTCCTGTACCGCTTTCTCCATGTCCTGGCGGCCGCGCCGGAGGAACGTTATCTCGCCCTGACCTTCGACGGGTTGAACGAGCGGGAAAAGACGGCAGCCTATGGCGCCGCCAGGCCAGAACTTTTGCCCAGCCATCGTCACGTCTCGGCGATCGACACGGCGGGCCTGGGTCCGGTCGACCGTCTGTTGCGCCAGGATTTCCACCTGCTGCTGGCCGACGATCATCTGGTGAAGATGGATATGGCGACGATGGCCCATACCCTGGAAGGGCGCTCGCCCTTCCTCGACCACGAACTGATCGAATTCGTCGCCCGCCTGCCCGAGAACGTAAAGCTGCCCGGCCGCACAACCAAGCCGATCCTGCGCAAGCTCGCCGAGCGCTACCTGCCGGCCGAACTGATCGGAGCACCCAAGCGCGGCTTCGAGGTGCCATTGGCGCAATGGATGGAGCGCGATCTCAACCCCATGCTGCGCGCGCGGATACTGGACGGCGGCAGCTTCGCCACCCAGATATTCGATCCCGCCTGGCTCGAATCCTTCCTGGCCGGAACCGGATGGGACCGGCACCGCTGGTCGAGGATGGCCTGGAGCCTTCTATGCATGGAGATCTGGTGGTCCGCTCGGGGCGAGAAGCGATCCGCCAACGCTTTCGCGGAGCCCGTTCCCATGAGAGCAGCCCAGGCATGATCCGTCGCACGCCCGCCTTTCGCAGCGGACCGAAACTTGCTAGCAGTGGCCGCGCCCCGGTTCAGGGCCGCCATGCGCCGACACGGAAAGCACGATGACGCAGGAGTTTCACGAGGATTACGGTCGGGAGGAGGAGGTCAAGGGCTCCTCCGATCGCGGCTTCGGCATTGTCTTCGCCGTGGTCTTCGCGCTCGTTGCCCTCTGGCCCCTGACCGGGGAGAACGGCGCGGTGCGCCTCTGGTCGGCCGCCGTCGCGATTGCCTTCCTCGCGATCGCATTCCTCCGCCCAGGCCTGCTCGCCCCGCTCAACCGCCTTTGGACGCGGTTTGGGCTGCTGCTGCACCGCATCGTCAATCCGATCGTCATGGGCTTTCTGTTCTATCTGACCGTCACGCCGATGGCGCTGATCATGCGCGCCCTGGGCAAGGACCTGCTGCGCCTCAAGCGCGATCCCGAAGCGAAAAGCTACTGGATCGAACGCACCCCGCCGGGTCCCGCACCCGACACCATGTCGAACCAGTTCTGAGGACGAAGATGAGCTTTCTCGCCGAACTCTGGAAATTCATGCGCGTGCGCAAGAAATTCTGGCTGCTGCCGATCCTGGTCATGATGCTGATCTTCGGCGGCCTGATCGTCCTGGCGAAGGGCAGCGCGGTCGCCCCCTTCATCTACACGATCTTCTAGAGGGCGATCCGACACGCCATGCGCATCCTCGGCATCTCGGCCTTCTATCACGACAGCGCCGCCGCGTTGATCGAGGACGGTCGAATTACCGCCGCAGCCCAAGAAGAACGCTTCACTCGAAAAAAGCACGATGCGGACTTTCCGGAGAACGCGATCGAATTCTGTTTGGAAAAGGTAGCGGGCGGCCTTGCCGACGTTGATTTTGTCGCCTTTTATGACAAACCTTTTCTCAAGTTCGAACGGCTACTGGAAACATATATCTCTGTGGCGCCGCGGGGATTTGCTTCGTTCCGTATGGCGATGCCGTTGTGGTTGCGCGAGAAGCTTTTCCAAAAGGATTTGTTGCGCAAGAAGTTCCAGGCATGGGACGCCGACTTTGATTGGAAAAATCGACTGTTGTTCGCCGAACACCATCAAAGCCATGCCGCCAGCGCCTTCTACCCCTCGCCTTTCGAGGAGGCCGCCGTACTGACCATGGACGGCGTCGGCGAATGGGCGACCACGTCGGTGGCCATGGGTGCGGGAGACCGTCTCGAGGTGATCAAGGAAATCCATTTTCCCCATTCCCTCGGCCTCCTTTATTCAGCATTCACCTATTACACCGGATTCAAAGTCAATTCCGGCGAGTACAAGGTCATGGGCCTGGCG
>JABIRQ010000178.1 GCA_018699755.1 Rhodospirillaceae bacterium
ATCTCGATTGATCGAAGCCGGGCAAGCGGGCGACGGTTTGGCGATGGCCCTGACGATGGCGGTCATCGTCGGGGCGCTGGTCGCCTATTCGCTCGAGAAGACCTCGATCGAAATCACCTCGCTCGGTGTGCTCTGCGTTTTCCTGCTGCTGTTCCAGATCGTGCCCGTGCGCGGGCCGGACGGCTTCAACCTGCTTGGGCCGGATCGCCTGTTGGCTGGTTTCGCCAGCCCGGCCCTGATCACTGTCCTGGCTTTGCTGGTGGTCGGGCAGGGCCTGGTCGGCGGCGGGGTGCTCGATTACGCCGTGCGCGGGGTTCTGGTCCTCGGGCGCAACCGCCATTGGCTGACCGTCCTGCTGGCCCTGGGCTGCGTCGCCGTGGTCAGCGCCTTCCTGAACAACATCCCGGTCGTGGTCATCTTCATCCCGATCATCCAGGCGATCGCCCAGCGCCTGCGCGAGAGTCCGTCGCGCTACATGATGGCGTTGAGCTATGCCGGCATCTTCGGTGGGATGACCACCCTGATCGGCTCCAGCACCAATCTGCTGGTCTCCGACGAGCTGCGCGCCCTGGGGCGCGAGCCCTTTCATTTCTTCGATTTCTCCATTCCCGGCGTGGTCATGGCGGCGGTCGGCTTGACCTATGTTCTGCTGGTGGTGCCCCGCCTCATGCCTGATCGGGCGACCATCAAGGGTGCGGTCGTCGGCCGCTCGGGCAAGCAGTTCATTGCCCAGATTTCGATTCCGACGGAGTCCGGCTTGGTCGGCCAGAGCGCCGTGGGCGGATTCTTCCCCGCATTCAAGGACATGACCGTGCGCTTGGTCCTGCGCGGCGAACATGCCTATCTGCCGCCCTTCGAGGGGATCGAGTTTCGGGCCGGCGACCTGGTCATCGTCGCGGCGACCCGTCAGGTCCTAACCGAGATCATCCAGCGCGGCCTCGCCGTCGTGGTGCCCGATCTGCGCGACGGGCGCGAGATGCCGGACCCGGCCGAGCTGGGCGAGCGGCGGGGTCGGGCCGCGTCGCGTCGCCAGGTTCTTGCCGAGGTTATGGTCGCACCCAACTCGCGCCTGCTCGGCTTGAATCTGGAGCAGACGGGATTTCGCTACCGCCACCACTGCATCGTGCTGGCGATGGAGCGCCGTGCGCGCATGGTGCGCAGCCGCATCACCGAAGTTCCGCTGGAGGCGGGCGACGTCCTGCTGATCCAGGGCGAGCCGGCGGACGTGACCGCTCTGCGCGACAACCGCGACGTGGTGCTCATGGAATGGTCCTCCGAGGAACTCCCGTCGCGCCGTCTGGCGCGCATCGCCGGCCTGGTTTTCTTCGGCATCATCGCGGCGGCGGGCACGGGCCTTGTCCCGATCGTCGTCGCGGCGGTCATCGGGGCCCTCGCCATGATCGCGGCCGGCGCCTTGACCCTGTCTCAAGCGAGTCGGGCGATGGACCCCTCGATCATCCTCTCGATTGCCGCCGCCCTCGCCATGGGCGCTGCCATGCAGGAAACCGGAGCGGCGAATTTGATCGTCGATTTCGCCCTGTCGACCGTGGGGGGATTGGGACCGGCGGGCATGCTCTCGGCCTTCTTCCTGACCGTGGCCCTGACCTCCAACGCGATCAGCACCAAGGCCTGCGCCGTGCTCTTCACCCCCATTGCCGTCGGCATCGCCGACGCCCTGGCCGTCCCCGTCGCCCCCTTCGCCGTGGCTGTGATCTTCGCTTCGAACTGCGCCTTCGCCTCGCCCATCGGCTACCAGACCAACCTGCTGGTCATGGGGCCGGGGCATTACCGCTTTGCCGATTTCGTGCGCGCGGGCTTGCCCCTTATCGTGTTGATCTGGCTCGCATTCTCGCTTTTCGCCCCAATTTTCTACGGGTTGGTCTAGGGCAAGCCGTTTCGTTGTGCGTTGCAGCATGAATCGTTGACGCGCCTCCGAGGGCCCCGTTACGATCCGACGTGCCGGCCGGGACGGTCCCGGCCCGCTTCTTTCCGGAACCTCTTTTCCCATGGATAGACCGACGGCCCTGCCGCGCAATCCCAACTTCAGTTCCGGCCCCTGTACCAAGCGGCCCGGTTGGCGGCCCGAGGCGCTGGCCGGCGCCCTGCTGGGGCGCTCGCACCGGGCAGCGGAAGGCAAGGCGCGCTTGGCCGACGTTGTGGACCGGAGCTGCGCGCTTCTCGGCCTGCCGGCGGACCATCGCCTGGGCATCGTGCCGGCGTCGGATACCGGTGCCGTCGAAATGGCCCTTTGGCACCTCCTCGGCCCGCGCGCCATCACCGTCCTTGCCTGGGAGAGTTTCGGCAAAGGCTGGGCGACGGATGTGAACGGCCAACTCGGGCTGAATGCCCGGGTGGTCGAGGCGCCCTATGGCGCATTGCCCGATCTGGGCACGGTCGATTTCGACACGGACGTGATATTCACCTGGAACGGCACGACCTCGGGTGTGCGCGTGCCTGACGGCGACTGGATCCCGGCGGATCGCGGCGGCCTGACCATTTGCGACGCGACTTCGGCCGCCTTCGCAATGGATCTGCCCTGGGACAAGCTCGATGTCGTCACCTATTCCTGGCAGAAGGTGCTGGGGGGCGAGGCCCAGCACGGCGTGTTGATCCTGAGCCCGCGCGCGGTCGAACGGCTGGAAAGCCACAGCCCGGCTTGGCCCATGCCGAAGATCTTCCGCTTGACCAAGGGCGGCAAGCTGA
>JABIRQ010000177.1 GCA_018699755.1 Rhodospirillaceae bacterium
CAACGCCTCGCCCTTGGCGACAAAGCGCTCGACACCCGCGATCCCGGTCATCAGCTCCATCAATTCGGGCTGGCATTCCACGACCACACGCCCGCCCTTTCCCGCCAGTTGCGGTAGATAACGGGCGAATTGAATCGTGTCGCCGAAGCCCTGCTCGGCATAGACCAGGAGAGTACGCCCGGCGAGGTCGCCGCCGTCCCATTGGGGCTGCTCGAATGCCCGCGGCTTGGCCTCGGCCAATCCCCAGCGCACCTCATAGCCCGCGAAGCCGGCGGCAAGGTCGCCCTTGAGCAGATAGGCATAGGCGCGATCCCAGATCGTGTCGGTGTGATTCGGGCGCAGGGCATCGGCGCGATCGAAACTCGCGATCGCTTCCTCCAATGCCCCCAGATCCCGCAGGACCAGACCCAGATTGCGCCAGCCGTCAGCCGAGTCCGGGCGCATGGCGACCGAGCGGCGCAGGCATTCCGCGCCTTCCGCCTGCTGGCCCAGATGGCGCAGGATATTGCCCATATTGGAAAACAGGCCCGGATCGTCCTGGCGCAAGGCGGCCGAGCGGCGATAGGCGGCCAGGGCGGCTTCCGGCCGGCCCAGGGCGCGCAAGGCGACTCCCATATTGTTATAGGCGCGCGCATCGGCCGGGTTGAGGGCGAGGGCCTTGGCGTAATCCGTCAGCGCCTCGTCGAGACGGCCGGCTGCCTGATGCTTGGCCGCGGCGCGGAAATGCCCCTCCGCCCGCGCAAGGCCGGGATTCCCCTGGACGGCCGCTCCGCCGGGCGCAGACGCGGCTCCGCCCGCCCCTGCCTTCGTCCCCGTGTCGCGCGGCCTGGCCGGTCGCCCCATGCCTGTTCCGTCCCTAGTTCGTTCCCGGCCGGCTGGTGCCAGCGCGGCCGATTGTCACTGTCCGCGCCCAGCCTGGCAACGGCCCGGCCCTCTGGCGCGGCGCGCCAAAACTGCCAGAATGCGCCGTCATGACGAACAGCCAGAACAACCCGGTCCGCGCGCCCACGCCCGAGGCCATCGCCGAGGCGGGCGCATTGCTGCGCGCGGGCAACCTGGTCGCGATCCCGACGGAGACCGTCTATGGCCTGGCCGGCGACGCGACCGACGACCGGGCCGTGGCGCGCATCTTCGCCGCCAAGGAGCGCCCGAGCTTCAACCCCCTGATCGTCCATGTCGCCGAGATCGCGGCGGCGCGCGAAATCGTCCGCTTCGATGCCCGGGCCGAGGATCTCGTTGCGCGCTTCTGGCCCGGCCCGCTGACCCTGGTGCTGCCGCGCATCGAGGGTTGCGCCGTCTCCCTGCTGGCCGGGGCCGGGCTCGACAGCCTGGCCCTGCGCATGCCCGATCACGAAACCGCCCGCGCCGTCATCGCCGCCGCCGGCCGCCCCCTGGCCGCGCCCAGCGCCAATCCCTCGGGCAAGGTCAGCACGACCACCGCTGCCCATGTCGCCGAGGCCCTGGCCGGCCGGATCGCCATGGTGCTGGACGGCGGACCCTGCCGGATCGGCCTCGAATCGACGGTGCTGGACCTGACCGGCCCGCGCGCCGTCCTGCTGCGGCCCGGCGGCTTGCCGAAGGAGGCGATCGAAGCCGTGCTGGGGCCACTCGAGGAAGCGGGCACGGACGGGAGCGCGCCGCGCGGGCCGGGCCAATTGTCGAGCCATTACGCCACGTCCCTGCCTCTGCGCCTGAACGCCGAAGCGGCGCGGGCCGACGAAGCCCTGATCGCCTTCGGCCCCGATATCCCAGCCGGCGCGGCGGAGACCCGCAATCTCAGCCCCGCGGGCGATCTGGAAGAAGCCGCCGCCAATCTCTTCGCCACGATGCGCGCCCTCGACCGGTCGGAATTCCGCGCCATCGCCGTGATGGCGATTCCGGAAACCGGGCTGGGTCGGGCCATCAACGACCGTTTGCGCCGGGCCGCCGCGCCGCGCGACAATTCAACAAGCGAAAGCCCTCCGCTTGCCGGGTCGGCGGCCCTGGGTTAAATCCGAGCCATGCGCCGCGTGGTTGAAATCAATTCAGCGCAGGGCGCCGGGAGCGCAGCATGACCCTCGCCACCGCGAGTTCCGCCATCGACGACGCCCTGGCCCGGATCCGCGAGATCGTCGGGCCCAAGGGCTGGATCGACGATGCCAAGACCATGGCCCCGCATCTGCTGGACGAGCGCAAGATGTTCACCGGTACGGCGCGGGCGATCGTGCGCCCCGCTTCGACCGAGGAGGTCGCGGCCGTGGTGTCCGTCTGCGCCGAGGCCGGAATCCCCATCGTGCCCCAGGGCGGCAACACCAGCCTGGTCGGGGGCTCGGTCCCCGACGAGGGCTGGGACGGCATCCTCCTGTCCCTCGGTCGGATGAACCGGATCCGCGCGATCGATCCCCTGAACCACACGATCACGGTCGAGGCCGGCTGCATCCTGGCCGCGATCCAGGACGCGGCGGACGAGGCCGACCGGCTCTTTCCGCTCAGCCTGGGGGCGGAAGGCACCTGCCAGATCGGCGGCAATCTCTCGACCAATGCCGGGGGCACGGGGGTCCTGCGCTATGGCAATGCCCGCGAATTGACCCTGGGGATCGAAGCTGTGCTGCCGGACGGACAAGTCTGGAACGGCCTCAAGGGGCTGCGCAAGGACAACACGGGTTACGACCTCAAACAGCTTTTCATCGGCGGCGAGGGCACTCTGGGCATCATCACCGCCGCCGTGCTCAAGCTCTTCCCGAAACCCAAGACCCGCGCCACCGCCCTGGTCGCCCTGGCCGAGATCGACAAGGCCGGCGCCCTGCTCTCGCGCATGCGCGCCGCGACCGGCGATCAGGTGACGGGCTTCGAGCTGATGCCGCGCAACGCCATCGAACTGGCGATCCGCCATGTGCCGGACACCGTCGACCCGCTGACCGAGCCCTACGAATTCTGCTGCCTGATCGAGTTGACCAGCGCCGATCCCGAAGCGCGCCTGGGCGAGGCCCTCGAAGGCGCCCTGGGCGCCGCCTTCGAGGAGGGCGAGATCACCGATGCCGTGATCGCGGCGAGCGAGGACCAGGCCGACCGGCTGTGGTTCATCCGCGAGGCCATCCCGATCGCCCAGAAGGTCGAGGGCGGCGGCATCAAGCACGATATCAGCGTGCCGGTCAGCCAGGTCACGGCCTTCATCCGCGAAGCGACAAAGCGCATCCATGCCGATTCCCCCGACATCCGCATCTTCGCCTTCGGCCATCTCGGTGACGGCAATGTCCATTACAACCTGTGCTGGCCCGACGGCCAGAGAGACCAGCGCGAGGCCTTCCTCGCCCGCTGGGAGCATTTCAACCGCATCGTCCACGACCTGGTGACCGAGATGGGCGGCTCGATCAGCGCCGAACACGGCATCGGCCGCCTAAAGAAGGACGAACTGGCGCATTACGCCGCCCCGGTCGAACTCGAGATGATGCGCAAAATCAAGGCCGCCCTGGACCCGCAGGGTTTGATGAACCCGGGCCGGGTGTTGTGAACCGCGGTCGGCCGTGCCGGAAAAACAATCCTAGTCGCGCCGAATGCGGCTGGCGATCGTGTCGTCTTCCTGCATATGCCCGAGCCGTCGAATGGCATTTATATCAAGGCGCACCTCGGTGTTCGAAATCTGTTCCTCCATCTGTCCGATGATCATCCTGACGAGCCGTTCTTCGACCATCGAGGTCAGGAATACGAGACTGTAGTGGACGATGACCAGGGCCGACGGGAACACCATGTAGAGGTGCCAACGGAACAGGGTGATCTCCTCGCCCTTTTCCTCGGTCTCCTCCGCATAACGCCAGATATGCCGGTCGTCGTCGGAGCCCATACCGAATAGAAGCTCGAAATTGCCGGTCCGGATGGCCGCCAGCCGCATGGCTTCACTCTTGCCAATATTCCCGGCCAGCGGAATGGCACTGAAGTCGACCCAGAGCGTGCCGCTCTCCTCCCCCTCGCGCCAGCACCCCCACATTCCATTTTTCCGACGCTCGCAGTCCCACCGTTCGAGCACCCTCAGCGTGATGAATTCAAAAGGGTGAATCGTCTTCAGTTTGAGAACATCTGTTTCCTGCATGGGCACGGCTCCTGTTCGATAAAGCCTTCTGCCCCGATAGCATACGGAAGCACTAATTACAATTTCAAATTTAAATATTCACCACCTATTCTCGCTTTAAGAAGAATGCTGCTCAATATTTTCCGCGCCGAAGCGGTCAGTCCGATGTTGCCGGGCGGATGCCTCGCATCGACATGACACTATAGGCCGTCATCCGGTCGGGCTGATCGAGCAGCCATTGTCTGGCATCGTTTCCGATCCACCACCAACTGCCTTTCTCGACAGGGCCCCGATTCTCGAGGGTCGGATAATGCACGACGATCTGGTTCTGATTCGATGCGACCTTGCCGATGAGACGGAGCGCGGCGCGGGCCACCTTCATGTCCTCCGGCACATCCTTGCGGCAGCGAAAGTAGATTTCTCCTACATCGAACGTCGGAGGATCGAATCCGGGTCCCAGATCCGGCCGTCTCCTGCTCTTTCCGCGCGCGCGACCGCGAAGCATGCTGCCGTTCGGGTAGCTTAGGGGTCCCATGGACCAACTCCTGGATGACTCATTCCAGGTCCAAGTCGGCTTCCATCCGGGCGAAAACGCGAAATCGAGAAACGTGGAGAACCGTTCCGGCACGGTCGTCAACAGCGGAACCTCGGGAGGCTCGGGCCCCTTGGCCTCGTCCGAATCTGGATTGAGGTAGACGCGGACTGACGGAAACCGCGCCCGCAACACATCCAGATATGCCTGCTCGTCGCGTCTCGTGAACACGACATGGCGACGAGGCAAGCGATCGTCCCAACCAGCCATGATACCTCCGCTCATATGCGAAGCTGGCGCCGGACCCTAACGGTCCCCCTTCTCCGCCTCGACCTTGTCCCTGACGTCGCGAAGAAACTCGCGGCACTTTTCCGTTACCATCGCTTCGTACTCGGCCTCGTCCATCCCCGGCCGCAATTTCGGCATATGACGGACGATCCACCCTCCCAACTTCGGCATCTTCTCGAGGGCCCGCCGTTCCCGTGCGGTCGGCGTCGTGCCGTCCTTCAGCACATCCACCGTATTGATCAAGAGCCTACGCTCTTCATCTTTGTCGTAAGTTTTATCGCCGTCGTCATACGTAAAGGTAATATCCGGCCGCGCCGACCCGGGCTTGGGCCTGTTTTCGTCCGGGCCGGGGATCACCAGTTCCGTCAGTCTTTCCTGCTCCTCACCTTTCTCCGTCGCCCCATGCGTATGCTTGAGGCGACCTTCCAGCTCGGGAAATTCCTCCTTCATCACCTTCTCGCACGCCCGGACGGCAATGCTGTTTCCTCTCTCCGTATAAGCGTCGCCGCGACTTTCATAAAACGGCTTGAGGAAGAGGTCGATCGTCCGTTCGCGCAAGGCCTCGCTGTGAGCCGATTGGGCATATCCCTTGACGGATCGGTTCGCGCGCTCATCGCCGCCGCCCACATCCGGCCCTTCACCTTCCTCCTTGGGCGTGTCCCCCGACAACGAAAGAACCGCCCCAGCCAGGCCAAGGCCCAGCAGAAGCTCTCCCAGAAATACCGCCGCGCCTTCCAAGGCGACGGGAACCAGGGGAAGGGCCGGAAGAAATGCGATCTGGCTTTCGTCCGCCGCGCTGGGCTCGGACTGCGGGGCTTGCATTCCCGCGCCATCGCCGGTTTCCGGAGACGAATTGCTCGCATCGTTCATCGTCTCAAGGCTCGCAAGCAGGCTGCGATGGGTCGGACCCTTCGGGTTGATCAGACCGTCCTGGCGCAGGCCGTGATCGCGCTGGAAGCCTTTGATGGCCTGCTCCTGACGCGCCATGAATTCGCCTTGCCCGGTGACGATCGGATCCGGAGCCAGATGGCCGGTGCGCATCAACATGCTCTCGACCCGATCGACATCGCCGCCCAGGTTCCACTGCCCCGGCCCGACCGGCGCGAGCAGGTCGAGCAGCCCCGGCGCTTGGTCCTCTCCAGACATCGGCGGCGGGATATCGGCGGCCAGGCGGCCGAACGGGTCGCGCGTCCGCCGCGGTACCCAGCGGCCCTGCCCCAGCCGGCCCATCGCATCCGGTTCGTATTCCAGATCTTTGTCGTTCCGGTTCTTGCCGCGATTCGATACGGCCATCACAAAACCTCATATGTTCATTGTTTGTTCTATAATATCTAACAATCCCCGGTTGCTCGAGTCAAATTTTCACCCGTCGTCCCATTGTCCGTTTTCCAACCCTTATTGGCCCGGCCCGCACCTCGCGCTAGGGTCGCACAGCTCTTTAGACGCAAGGCTTCCGGACCCGCCCGCGATGACCGACTACGCTCCGCCGCTCAAGGAAATGCAGTTCGTGCTCGACCATGTCGCCGGGCTGGGCGCGATCGCGTCGCTGCCCGGCTACGGGGAGGCGACGCCGGATCTGGCGGCGGCGATCCTGGAGGAAGGCGGCAAGTTCGCTGCCCAGGTGCTGGCCCCGCTGAACGCCACGGGGGATGCGGCCGGGGTGCAGCTGGAGAACGGGGTGCTGACGACACCCGAGGGCTTTCCCGCCGCCTACCGCGCCTTCGTCGAGGCCGGCTGGCCGGCCCTGCAATTCGATCCCGACCACGGCGGCCAGGGCCTGCCCTGGCTGCTCTCGACCGCCGCGATGGAATTGTGGAATTCCGCGAACCTGTCCTTCGCCCTCTGCCCCATGCTGACCCAGGGCGCGGCCGAAATGCTCGCCCTTTACGGCACGGAGGAACAGAAGCGCGTCTACCTGCCGCGCATGGTCTCGGGCGCATGGACCGGGACGATGAACCTGACCGAGCCCCAGGCGGGCACCGACCTGGGCGAGATCCGCGCCCGGGCCGAGCCGGCCGGCGACGGCCGTTTCCGCATCAAGGGACAGAAGATCTTTATCACCTTCGGCGAACACGACATGGCCGAGAACATCGTCCATATGGTGCTCGCGCGCCTGCCCGACGGGCCCAAGGGCGTGCGCGGCATTTCACTGTTCCTGGTGCCCAAATACCTGCCGGACGGCGAGGGCAGACCGGGCGAGCGCAACGACCTGCGCTGCCTTTCGGCCGAGGACAAGCTGGGCATCCATGCCGCCCCGACCTGCATCATGGCTTTCGGCGAGGGCGAGGGCGCGATCGGCTGGCTGGTCGGCGAGGAAAACCAGGGCCTGGCCCATATGTTCGCCATGATGAACAACGAACGGCTGGCCGTGGGCCTGCAGGGCGTGGCGATCATGGAGCGGGCCTATCAGCAGGCGGTGGGCTTCGCGCGCGAACGCATCCAGGGCCGCGACGAGGCAACGGGCGAACCGGGCGCGCCGATCATCCGCCATGCCGATGTCCGGCGCATGCTGCTGACCATGCGCGCCAAGGCCGAGGCGGGGCGCGCCCTGGCCTATGCCGCCGCCGCCATGCTGGACACGGCCCGGCGCCACCCCGACGAGGCGGTGCAGCGCGAAGAGGCCGCCCTGGTCGAATTCCTGACACCCATCGTCAAGGCCTGGCCCACCGACGCGGCGGTCGAGACCGCCTCGATCGGCATCCAGGTCCATGGCGGCATGGGCTTCATCGAGGAGACGGGCGCGGCCCAGCACTACCGCGACGCGCGCATCCTGCCGATCTACGAGGGCACCAACGGCATCCAGGCGCGCGACCTGGTCGGGCGCAAGGTACTGCGCGACGGTGGCGAGACCGCGCGAAGCTTTCTCGCCCGCCTGCGCAAGGGCGAGGAATCCCTGGCCCCTTTCCAGGATCCGGCCGTCGCGGCGATCCGCGCCCGTCTGGTGGACGGCATCGACGCCCTGTCCGAGGCGACCGAATGGCTGCTCCATGCCGGCAAGGACGATCCCCGGCGCTCGATGGCGGCCGCCGCGCCCTATCTGTCCCTGGCGGGAACGGTCGCCGGCGCCTGGCTGCTGGGCCGAGGCGCGGCCGCCGCGCACCAGAGCCTCGATTCGGACGCCGCCGACAGGCCCTTCCTTGAAGCGAAGATCACCACGGCCCGGTTCTTCGCCGAACATCTCTTGCCCCCGGCGATCGCCCTGCGCGACACGATCGCGCGCGGCTCCGACCCCGTTCTGGCCTTGGCGGAAGACGCTTTCTAGGCTTCCGCGATGGCGCTCGCGGGAAGAATTTTATCTTTCCCATTATTCTTCAGATGTTTAGGGAAATTTTCGATAAATTTCCGCATGTGTGACGGCGATCACTGCCGTCTGGCGGATCGGGAGGCATGATGCTTTCCCCCTCCACACCGAAAGTCCCTCCCTGGGGCGATGCTGGCCCCCACCGGCATCGCCCCATCTTCTTTTCGGGCCCCTCCTCCGCCCAAAAAGAAACGGCCCTGCATTGCCGCCGGGCCGGTCATGCGTCGATCCATGATCTGGGCTAGGACTTCTTGAGCGCGATCTTCTTGGTCTTGGTCGCGGCCTTGGCCGATTTCGGCACGCTCACGGTCAACACGCCCTTGTCGAAGCCGGCCTCGATCTTGCCGGCGTCGATGCCCTCGGGCAGCCGGAAGGAGCGTTGGAAGGAGCCGTAGCGCCGCTCGGTGATGTGCATATCCTTCTCTGCCTGATCGCTCTCCTCGCGCTTCTCGCCCTTGATGGTCAGGACGTCGTCGGCCAGGGTGACCTCTACGTCGTCCTCGCTCATCCCCGGCAATTCGGCGGTGATCTTGAGCGCCTTGTCCGTTTCGCCGACATCGACCTCCGGGGTCAGGGCGCGCCAGTTTCTGCCGAAGCCGCGCGGGAAGCCGGCCGTCGGCAGGCCGCGCATGACATTGTCGAACAGGTCGTCGATCTCGTGCCGAAGATCGAGGAAGGGATGCATCGCGCTCCAGCGCGCCGGCGCCTCGTATCAAGGAGGATCACAATGAACTTCCGACGCATCGGAATCGCGGTCGCCTTTTGCGGCCTGTTGAGCGCACCAGCCGCCGCCGATTACGCGACCGGCTTGACGGCGTTTCGCACGGGCGACTTCGCCACCGCGGTGGTCGAGTTGCAGGTCTCCGCCGAAATCGGCGACGCCGATTCCCAGTATCTCTTGGGACAGATCAACGAGAACGGGCTCGGCGTCCCGCAGAATTTCCTGCGCGCCCATGTCTGGTACAACCTCGCGGCCGCGAGCGGCCACGAGGCCGCCGCGAACGCGCGCGACGCCTTGGCCAAACGGATGGCGCCGGACCAGGTTGCCAAAGCCCAATCCCGCGCCTCCGAATGGCTGCCCGTGGACGCAGGCGATCGCGGCCCGCTTGCCTTCTCCGTGGCCAACACCCAACAAATGTTAATCGACCTTGGCTACGACCCAGGCTCGGCGGACGGCATTCTCAAGACCCAGACCCGGGCCGCGATCCGCAAATACCAGGAGAAAGCCAAGCTCCCGACCGATGGTCGGTTGACGCCCGAACTCTTCTCCCGTCTCGTCAAATCTGCCGGCCGCGAGGTTCAAGCAGCGAAGGCGACCGAGACCATGGCCGCGCCTGCGCCGCAGCCGGCCCAGCCCGCCGCGCAGGAAGATCCCGCGACGAAGCTGGTGACCGATATCCAGGCGCGCTTGCGCCAACTCGGCTACGCCGTGCCTTCGGTCAGCGGAAGAATCGATGAGGAAACGCGGACGGCGATCCGCACCTACGAAGCGGATCAGGGCATGCCCGTCACCGGCCAAGCCAGCCAAGCCGTGCTCGACCGTATGGTCGCTCAGGACCGTGCCAAGGCCGCCGACGAGCGCAACCTGATCCAGACCGTGCAGTCCCGCCTCAACGCCTTGGGCTACGACGCCGGCCCGGCGGACGGCGCCATGGGCGGCCGCACAACGAGCGCTATCCAATTGTTCGAGAAGGAACGCGGCCTGCCGGTGACCGGAAACCCGTCGGCCGAACTCGCCGCCAATCTCGATGCCGCGCTCGGCGAGCGCGAGGCCGCCGAAGGCAAGAAGGAGGAGAAAAAGGACGCACCCGCACCCAAGGCCGAACTCGTCCTGGCGGTCGAGACCGAACTGAACAAGCGCGGCTATAACGCGGGCGTCGAGGACGGCACCGTCACCGAGGACACCGAGATCGCCGTCAGCGCCTACCAGAAGGATGCCGGCATCGAGGTGAACGGCATGGTCACGGAGGAACTGCTCGCCCATATCGAGGCGAATACGCCGTCCGAGGCCGACGATGCAATGTCACCGGCCCAGATCACGGATCTGGAACGCGAGTTGGAGGCGCGCGGCTACCGCGCCGGGGCCGTCGACGGGCGGGTCGACGGCGATCTGCGCGCCGCGATCCGCATGTACCAGGCCGATTCGGGCGTCGAAGTGACGGGCGAACCG
>JABIRQ010000253.1 GCA_018699755.1 Rhodospirillaceae bacterium
CGGTAGCCGCTGTCGACCCGCTCGATCTCGCGCGCGATCAGGCCGTAGGAGACATAGTTGACGCCGGCGCAGCCATAGCCGTGCAGGCTGGCGCCGAGAAAGCCCAGTTTGCCCATCTCGCGCATGATGTCGCGGTCGAAATTTTCGTTCCGCGCCGCGTCCAGAATGCGCGGCATCAGGCGGTCCTGGGCATATTCCCGCGCCGTATCGCGGATCATCCGCTCGTCCTCGTCCAGTTGGGCGTCGAGGCGGAAGGGATCCTGCCAGTCGAAGGGCGCGGTCTTGGGTCGGGAGGAGGGTCCGGCCTTCGTGGCGGCGTCCTGAGGGCTCATCGCGGATGACTCCGGTTCTGGTTCGCAAACGCCTGGCACCGACGATCGCCGCCGGGCGCCACCGAGTGTTAAGGATTTCTCGCTACGCTTGTCGCGCGGCCTTCGGCCGGGAGTCAAGCGCGAGGCGGCCGCAAGAGGTGCGCCGACGAAATATGGAAAGAGGGCGGAATGGTGCGGCGGACGGGTGAACGGCAGGCGACGGGAGAGGTTCTGCTGGAATTTCAGCAGGTCGGCAATGCCGTGCGGGTGACGGCCATGGATCCCGTCACGGCGACCGAGGTCGCCATCCTCGGCGCGCCGAGCGCGGGCCGGGACATCCTGACGCGCAACGCCGTCCGCAAGCTTGACTATGTCTTGGAGAAACGCGCCGCTGGGCACGGTGCGGACGGCGGGTCGGGCGGCGCGCGCAAGACGATTCCCAAGGCGATTCCGGGGCGCTAGGGCACAAGAAAACGGCGCAACTTTTGCCGGTCGCGCCGTCTTGGAAACATGCCGGGGCCGCCGACGCGGCGCCGCCCCATCGGCGGGGACTGTTGGGGGACGGGCGCTATTCGACGCGCCGGCGTCCGCGGCCGCCAACCGTCTTGCGGCCCAGGCCGATCTTCTTGGCGAACTCCGAACGCTGCTTGGCATAGTTCGGCGCGACCATCGGATAGTCCGGCGGCAGGTTCCATTTCGCCCGATACTCGTCCGGCGTCATCTCGTAGGTGGTCCTGAGGTGGCGTTTGAGCATTTTCAGCTTCTTGCCGTCCTCGAGACAGATGACGTAATCCGGCGTGATTGACTTGCGGATCGGAACGGCCGGCTTGAGCGGCTCGGCCACGGCTTCCGCCGCGTCCCCCTCGAGCGCCGTCAGCGAGCCGTACACGGATTTGATGACCTCGGAAATTTGCGCCGCCGGCAGCATATTGTTGCCGACATAAGCGGAAACCACCTGGGCAGTCATCCGCAACATGTCCTCGTGGGACATCTTCTGCGGGTTTTCCTCTGACATGTTTCCAATACCCTCCCGAACACATCTTTAGCGGCGCATCTCATGTCATGTCGCCCGCTACCTGTCAATTATATAAAATAATAGTTGGAGTATTCAATTCTTGTTTTCTGCCACCGAACAATAATGGTTTTCGGCCTTAGACTCCCGAACTCGGGTCCTGTCAAGAAACGGGCAAGGCCTTTACCTGAGAAATAGAGTCGGTGCGGGGCGACGAGTTTGCTCGCGGCGCGCAATACCTTGAGTTGAGCGCGATGCATTGAAATCATGGCCTTGGAAGGGTGTGTTGGCACTGTCGTTATCGAGGCGCCGATTGGTGCCGACCCCGACAGGTTGTGACCTCCTTTCACACCCAAACGACATGTGGTATGCACTGCAACGCGCTGCATCGGGAGGGCGTTGAGGCTTCATGGGTGCAAAATCGGTCGTCATTGCGTCCGACCATGCCGGGTTTGATCTGAAGACGGAACTCAAGGAGCAGCTTGAGGCCGGGGGATACGACGTGCTGGATCTCGGAACCGACGGTCCTGGCAGCGTCGACTACCCCGACTTCGGCCACGCTTTGGCCCAGGCCATCGAGGACGGCAAGGTCGAGCGCGGGGTGCTGGTTTGCGGCAGCGGCATCGGCATCGGCATGGCGGCGAATCGCCACAAGGGCGTGCGCGCCGCAGTCTGCCACGACGTGACGTCCGCCCGGCTCGCGCGCGAGCATAACGACGCCAATGTGCTGGCCCTGGGCGCGCGCCTCGTCGGGCCGGAGGTCGCGCGCGAATGTCTTCGCGTCTTTCTCGATACGCCGTTCGAAGGCGGGCGCCATGCCCGCCGGGTCGCCAAGATAGACCCAAGATAGACTAGGGCGGCCCGACTGATCGGGCGCGCTCCGCCGAAGGGGGTAGGGATTTGACGGTGACCGATACGCGAACGCTTTCCAATCGCTTGCCCGAGGCGGCCTTCTTTGAAGGCTCGCTCGCCGAATGCGATTCGGAACTGGCGGCGGCCATCGACGCCGAGCTCGGCCGCCAGCGTGAACATATCGAGTTGATCGCCTCGGAAAACATCGTTTCGCGCGCGGTGCTGGAGGCCCAGGGCTCGGTGCTGACGAACAAATACGCCGAGGGTTATCCGGGGCGCCGCTATTACGGCGGTTGCGAATTCGTCGACATCGCCGAGAGCCTGGCGATCGCCCGTGCCAAGGAGCTGTTCGGCTGCGCCTTCGCCAATGTCCAACCCCATTCGGGCGCTCAGGCGAATGCCGAGGTATTCCTGGCCCTGCTCGAACCGGGCGACACCTTCATGGGCCTGTCCCTGGCCGCGGGCGGCCATCTGACCCATGGCTCGCCGGTCAACGTTTCAGGCAAATGGTTCAAGCCGGTGCCCTATTCGGTCGATCGCGAAAGCAGCCTGATCGACCATGACGAGGTCGAGCGTCTGGCGCTGGAGCATCGCCCCAAATTGATCATCGCGGGCGGCTCCGCCTATCCGCGGGGGATCGATTTCGCCCGCTTCCGGTCGATCGCGGACAAGATCGGCGCTTATTTCATGGTCGATATGGCCCATTTCGCCGGGCTGGTCGCGGGCGGCGCCCATCCGAGCCCGCTGCCCCATGCCCATGTCGTCACGACGACCACCCACAAGACCCTGCGCGGCCCGCGCGGGGGCATGATCCTGAGCAACGACGAGGCGCTCGGGAAGAAATTCAATTCGGCGGTCTTCCCGGGCATGCAGGGCGGCCCGCTGATGCATGTCATCGCCGCCAAGGCGGTGGCGTTCGGCGAGGCCATGAAGCCGGAATTCCGGGACTATGCCCGGCGCGTGGTCGAGAATGCCCGCGCCATGGCCGCGACCCTGGGCGAGCGCGGCTTCGATCTCGTGGCGGACGGCACCGACACCCATCTGATCCTGGTCGATCTGCGCTCCAAGGGGCTGACGGGGAAGGCGGGGGAGGAAAGCCTGGGGCGCGCCAATCTGACCTGCAACAAGAACGGGGTGCCGTTCGACCCGGAAAAGCCGGCCGTGACCTCGGGCATCCGCCTGGGCTCGCCCGCCGGCACGACGCGGGGCTTCGGCCCCGACGAATTCCGCGCGGTCGGCGGTCTGATCGCGGATGTGTTGGATGCGCTCTGCGAGAACCCGGACGACAACGGAGCCGCCGAAGACGCGGCGCGGGATGCGGCGCTGGCGCTATGTCGGCGCTTCCCGATCTATCCGGCCTGAAAACCGGGCGGCCCGAGGGGGAGAACTGAACGATGCATTGTCCGTTCTGCGGAAACGACGATACCCAGGTCAAGGATTCGCGGCCGACCGAGGACGGCGCCGCCATCCGCCGTCGCCGCTCGTGTCCGGCTTGCGGTTCGCGCTTCACCACTTTCGAGCGCATTCAGCTGCGCGAGTTGACCGTGATGAAGTCGAACAACCAGCGGGTGCCCTTCGATCGGGACAAGCTGTCGCGCTCGATCGAGATCGCCTGCCGCAAGCGCAGCATCGAGCCGGAGCGGATCGAGCGCATGGTCAACGGCATCGTGCGCCGCCTGGAAAGCTCGGGCGAGAACGAAATTCCTTCGCCTGTGATCGGCGAGATGGTGATGGACGCCTTGCGCAGCCTCGATCCCGTGGCTTATGTCCGCTTCGCCTCGGTCTACCGCAATTTCCGTGAAGCCAAGGATTTCGAGGAGTTCGTGGGCAAGCTGGATGGCGATATCGTCGACTGAGGCGCCTGGGGCCGGTCCCATGCTTCATCCCATGGACGCCCACCACATGGCGATCGCGCTGCGTCTGGCGCGCCGCGCGCTTGGCACCGCATGGCCCAATCCGGCCGTGGGTTGCGTGATCGTCGCGGGCCGGGGCGCCGAAGCCCGCGTCGTCGGGCGCGGCTGGACCCGGCCGGGCGGGCGGCCCCATGCCGAGACCGAAGCGTTGCGCCGGGCAGGCGAGGCTGCGCGGGGCGCCACCGCCTTCGTCACCCTCGAACCGTGTTCCCATACCGGTAAGACGCCGCCCTGCACGGACGCCCTGAAGGCAGCCGGAATCGCGCGGGTCGTGGCGGCGATGGTCGATCCTGACAATCGCGTCTCCGGTCGGGGACTTAAGGCGCTGGAAGCCGCCGGAATCGCCGTCGAATGCGGCTTGGGCGGGGCGGAAGCGGCGGAGATCAACGCCGGATACATCCTGCACCGGACGCTGGGCCGGCCGCTCGTCACCCTCAAGCTCGCGACCACCCTGGACGGGCGGATTGCGACCCATCGCGGGGAAAGCCGCTGGATCACGGGCGATTCGGCGCGCGCCGCCGCTCATCTCCTGCGTGCGCGCCACGACGCCATCATGGTCGGCATCGGCACGGCGGCCGAGGACGACCCGATGCTCGACTGCCGGTTGCCGGGGCTCGAGGGCCGTTCGCCCTTGCGCGTCGTGCTCGACGGCCATCTGCGCCTGCCGCTGACCAATCGCATGGTGGCGACGGCAAAGGATCAGGCGACTTGGGTGATCACCCGCGAGGGCGGCGACGAGGGGCGCAAGGATCTGCTCGCCGAGGCCGGGGTCGAGATCGTCGAGGTGCCGGCCGATCACGAGGACCGGCCGCCCCTATCGGCGATCCTCGCCCTCCTGGCCGAAGCCGGCGTGACCCGCCTTCTGGTCGAGGGCGGCAGCCATCTGACGGCGGCCTTCCTTGCCGAGGATCTGGTCGACCGGATCGAGTGGTTCCGCGCGCCCATGCTGATGGGCGGCGACGGCGTGCCCGCGGTCCAGCCCTTCGGCGTCGACCGCCTGAGCGAGGCGCCGCGCTATACCCGGACGAATATCCGGTTCCCGGGCCCGGATCTGCTGGAAAGCCTGCGGCGCGGCGACTAGTCTGCCGCTCATGTTCACTGGAATCGTTACGGACCTCGGCCGGGTGCGTCGGATCGACCGGGGCGGCGACACGCGCGTCGAGATCGCCACCGGCTACGACATTGCCGGCATCGAGATCGGCGCGTCCATCGCCTGCAGCGGCGCCTGCCTGACGGCGGTCGAGACCGGGCCAGGCTGGTTCGCGGTCGAGGTTTCGGCGGAGACCCTGGCGCGCACAAATCTGGGCGCATGGAAAGAGGGCGCGCCGGTCAATCTCGAACGCAGCCTGACCCTTTCGGCCGAGCTGGGCGGCCATATCGTGCTCGGCCATGTCGACGGCCTGGCCTCGGTCGAGAGCATCGAGCCCGAGGGCGACAGCCTGCGTTTCCTTTTCGCCGTGCCGGCGGCCCTGGCCCGTTTCGTCGCGCCCAAGGGCTCGGTCGCCCTCGACGGCGTCTCCCTGACCGTGAACGCCGTCGAGGACCTGGCCGACGGCCGCGCGCGTTTCGGCGTCAACGTGATTCCGCATACCCGTGCGGTCACCACCTTCGGTGCCATGCGCCCGGGCCATGCGGTGAACCTTGAGGTGGATCTGCTGGCGCGCTATACGGCCCGCCTCATGGGGCGCGAATAGGAGCGCGAATGAACGCCGCGGAAAAATCCTATCTGTCCTCCATCGAAGAGGTCGTCGAAGACGCCCGCAACGGGCGCATGGTGATTCTCGTCGACGACGAGGACCGCGAGAACGAGGGCGACCTCGTCATCCCGGCCCAGATGGCGACGCCGACGGCGATCAATTTCATGGCCAAGCACGGCCGCGGATTGATCTGCCTGACCCTGACCGAGGAACGGGTGCGCCGCCTCAACTTGCCGCTCATGGCGCAGAACAACCGGACCCGCCACCAGACCGCCTTCACGGTTTCGATCGAGGCGCGCGAAGGGGTCTCGACCGGCATTTCCACGGCGGACCGAGCCCATACCATCGCGGCCGCCATCGATCCGTCGAAGAGCGCCGCGGATATCGTCAGCCCGGGACATGTCTTCCCCCTCGTCGCGCGCGACGGCGGCGTGCTGGTGCGCACGGGCCATACCGAGGCTTCCGTCGATATCGCCCGGATGGCCGGCCTGAACCCCTCGGGCGTGATCTGCGAGATCATGAACGACGACGGCACGATGGCGCGCCTGCCGGACCTGATCGCATTCAGCCAGCGCCACGGCATCAAGATCGCGACCATCGCCGATCTGATCGCCTATCGCCGGCGCAACGAGCGGATCGTCGACCGCCTCGTCGAGGCGCCGTTCGAAAGCCGCTACGGCGGCGAGTTCCACATGATCGTCTATATCAACCGCGTGACCTATGCCGAGCATGTCGCGCTGGTGAAGGGCGATCTGGCGGCGAACGGGCCTGTCCTGGTCCGCATGCATGCCCTCAACATTCTCTCGGATGTTCTGGGCGAGGCGGCCGGCGGGCGCGGCGGCGAGTTGGAAAGCGCCATGCGCATGGTCGAGGAGGCGGGGCGCGGCGTGATCGTGCTGATCCGCGAGCCGGCCCCGACCAGCCTGTCCGACCGGGTCCGCGCCAAGCTCGAAACCGAGCGGCGCAGCGGGACGGAGTTGCGAGATTACGGCGTGGGTGCGCAGATTCTGCTGGACCTCGGCGTGCGCGAGATGCTCTTGCTCTCCAACACGGAACGCACCATCGTCGGGCTCGAGGGCTATGGCTTGAGCGTGGTCGGGCGTGAGCCCATCCCGCCCGCCCGGTAAGGAACCCCGCCCGCAAGGAATTCGTAATGAGCGACGTTCCCCATATCATGATTGTCGAGGCGCCCTATTACACGGCGATATCGGAGTCCCTGCGCAAGGGCGCGCTGCGGGCCATCGAGGCCGCGGGCGCGACCTGGGAGCTCTTTTCCGTGCCCGGCGCCTTCGAAATTCCGGCGGCCATCCGGTTCGCCCTGCGCTCGCGCGATTTCTCGACCCGCGGCCAACGCTTCGACGGCTATGTCGCGTTGGGCTGCGTGATCCGGGGGGAGACCAGCCATTACGACTATGTCTGCGGCGAGAGCGCGCGCGGCCTGCAGGATCTGGCCCTCGAGCACACCCTGGCGATCGGCTACGGCATCCTGACCGTGGAGAACGAGGACCAGGCCTGGGCCCGCGCCGATCTCGAAGGGCGCGACAAGGGCGGCGAGGCGGCACGCGCCTGCTTGGAGATGATCGCGCTCAAGAAGGCCTTCGGGCTCTTCCCGCGTTGATCGCCCGGATGGATCGGACCGAAGACAGTTCCGCGGATTCGGCCAAGACCATCCGGCGCGACACCCGCCGCGCCGCTCGCCTGGCCGCGGTGCAGGCGCTTTATGAGATCGACCTGATCGGCGCGACGCCCAAGGATGTTCTGGCGGAGTTCGACCGCCGGGGCAGCGGCGGCATGCTCGAGGACGGCGCTCTCATGGCCGCCGACCGGCCGATGTTCGCGCGCATCGTCAAGGGCGTCTTCGGGCGGAGCAAGGAACTGGACGCCCTCCTCGACCAGGTCCTCACGGAGGGCTGGACGGTGGCGCGGCTCGAGGTGCTGTTGCGCGCCATCCTGCGCGCTGGGGCCTTCGAATTGCTGGCCCGGCCGGAGGTGCCGGTCCGGGTCGTCGTCTCCGAGCATGTCGATATCGCCCATGCCTTTCTCAGCGACAAGGAAACCGGGCTCGTCAACGGCGTTCTCGACCGCCTGGCCCGGCGCCTCCGCCCCCGGGAAATGGGCGAGACGGAAGCAGACGAGGAGGGATGGGGCGATGGCCCGCCCAGGCCGATCGGGTGAGTTCGAACTCATCGCGCAGCACTTCGCCCCCTTGGCCGCGGGGGAGGCGGGCGCTTTCGGCTTGACCGACGACGCCGCACTCCTCGCCCCCGCA